>CAZKDT010000006.1:0-6246 GCA_964551515.1 uncultured Desulfobacteraceae bacterium
AGAGATAAGAAAATCAAAACCAACTGTTTCACAAAAACCTCCTTAAATTATCCAGTTTTATCAGACATCCGTTCTTCATTGTCAGCCCCACGCCGTAACAACTTAATTAACTCACTGGTCTTTGCAGGGTCCCGAATATACGCCTGGTGCACCGAGATCACCTCTCCCCGCCTGACCAAGTAACACAAAAACTTTTCGCCTATGTCCGTCCTTACCTTAACCAGCTGGTGTTTCCCGGAGTCCATACACATTTTGAAAACTTTCTCAAAACGGTCGTATTGTCCTTCCGGGAGCAAATCCTTGACATGCTTGCCGATTATTAATCCATAACCCTCAGCCGGTTCGTTTCTGGTTGAAGCTATGACAATCAGATCTCTCGATACCGTGTGCATATCGTATTCTTTGTAGACCCGCTTAGGTCGCTTTCTCCAGAAGAAAAGAAGGTACCGGCCACCTTGCACCGCATGAACATGAGTTCTTGCCAGGGTTATTTGTTTGGCTCCCGGCAAGGTATATGATATTTCTACAACCACCGGCTTCCCGCTATTCCTGGCTGAAGACATCGCCTTTTTTATATTAATGTACCCGGTCGGAGTAAGCATATGCTGCATGTTTTCCCGCAACGGGAGGATGCCTTTTTGATCTCCTAAACAAATGAAATTCTCGGTTATCACTACTTGATTATCAGGCGGCCCTATTGCTGGTAATGTTACCCGCTCCCAGTCCTCGGGAAGTTGTCTCCCCCCAACGAGTCGCTCTTGTCGGCTATTTCTTCTTTTTTTTCCTGAACTTTTTCTTTCTCCCTCTGGCGTACTATACCCCTGACTAAACCGTATATTTCTTCATATTTTGCAACATCTAATTTTTCTAATTTTGACAAAAAGGAATTGAAGCTCAAAGCAGTCTCTGGGTCCTCAAAAGTCCTTATAATATCAAAATGTTCTTGCTCTATTTTTGATTTAAAAACAACCAGTTGTTTGCTGGTTGTTTTTTTTTGGAAAAACAACCCAAGGACTTCTTCGCCCTTTGATAAAAATTCAGAATCAGACTTATTAAAATAGTCTAAAATTTTTTTTCGGACCACATTCGAAACCCCACCGCCACCTTTTTCAATCTTAGATATTGCAGCCTGAGTCAACCCAAGAGACTTCGCCAACCTGCTTTGGCTAAGGTTCTTCTCTTTTTTTCGGTAATACTTTAAAGCTGCGCTAAAGGGGGTCTTTTCACTCATAACTGAATCATAACGGCTGGTTATAATCATGGCAACCTCCGGGTAAAATTAAATACAACTATAAAAATAACTGATAGTTATAAAAAGTTGTTGACAAGTTGTTTATGGTTGTTTTATAACTCAACTCATGTTGAATATAACTCAAAAATCAATAGCAAAAGAATTCGGTGTCTCTCAGCCATTTATAAGCCAGCTCCTGGTAGGGCAAAAAAAGATTTCCTGGCCTCTTGCGGAAAAGCTTTCAACCCTATTCCCAAGGAAGTCAATCTCAGAATGGAAGCGGGCGACATCGCAAGAATTGAAGGAAGCTTTCAATCAATTAGAAAAGGGAACCTGTCTAAATGGCAAATGAAATAACGATCACATTCAAAGTTTCAGAGCAATTCGCAGATCTTTTAGGGAAAGCATCTTTCGATATCGATAAAGGGAAAAGCGAAATTATTCGGGCTTGTATTCTCTTGAGTATAGACACTGTGAAGGCTGTCCCGTCCTTGGTGAACAGAATACAGATCGAGGACCGGGATAACAATAATCTTTAAGTATTACATGGGTAATACGCCAAATATTAACCTTAGGGAGTTGCCTACTGTTGGAGGGAGTTGAATGAACAAGACAGAGAATATTACTTTCAGACTTAGCAAGGAAGACAAGAGAAAGTTATCTGCCCTGGCCGAAAGAGAGCAGAGGACAATCAGCAACTATCTCAGTGTTATTATTCGGAAGCAGCTAAAAGCATCTTCAAAAAAGAGGCGTCGAGATTAGGATGACTGGCCACATAATCTTTAATCCCTTTTTTGATAAGCCGTTCGAGCATATTAGATGCCGTCCGGTCTTCCTTAAAGGCGAGTTTAACCAAAGCCGCTTTAAGGTCTGGGGTCACCCGGAACGTTATATTTTCAGTCTTTTTTTTAACCATATTTCAGTATTACATTGCCTTGCAATTTTCCGCAAGGATAAAAAAGTCTTACATTGTCTAACATTTTTCTTGACTTTGATAATTGCGGGCTATAGTGTGTAAGACAAAGCAATGCAAAGCAAGACAAAAGAGTAACCAAATAATAACCATAGGGAGTTGCGGACCCGGTTGGGGAATCGACCGCAACTCGAAAGGAGTTTAAAGGAGGTATCATGCCAAAAAAAAAGAGTACCAGAAATTTTTTGTTGCAGCATATTTTTGAAACCAGCCGGTCGTGGAAAGAGCTTTCCAACCGGCTTTTTTATTTTCTTGCAATGGGGTTGAAGGCATAGGAGCTTTTTTTTATGAGCGAATACGAGGAATACAAAAAATCTGTAAAGTTTGGCCGGGCGCTTGAAAAAGCTTTGCCATGGGTGTTGCTTCTTTTCTTTTCTGGTTTGGGGTGTGGGTATTCCTGGGCTTATTATCATTTTCAGGTTTTAGGGTAAAGGGGGTGTTATGGGATCAGCAGCGCCTATAGAGGTGAGCCCTTACGGAGATTGGCCAGACACGCCGAGAGAAGAGGTTTATCAAGAAAGAAGTGATTATAAAAACAGATTGTTGGGCGGTGGGTTGCATACCTATGAAGTTGATAGGTTTATGGAAGTGTGGGACCGGGAACATGGAATTTAGAGGTGATTTTTGATGGTAATATACAATAAAAAATTTAAAAAAGATTACAAAAAAATATTTAAAAAAGATCCGTTGGCCGCAAACATGATGCTTCTTTTTTTAGATCTTTCCGATGAGAATGGTCAATTTTGCCTTGAAGGGGATGAACAGGAGCAAGCGGAACAGATATCGCAACTTATGGATGCAAGGTTCGATGACCCCACAGGATATCAATTATAATGAAGAACCCCTGGAAAAGGTTGTCCAAAATCAACCCTCAAAGGGAGGACGGGACAAGACAAATTAACTCTAACGTGTTCGCGGCTTTGGTCAAAGCAAAATTACCGACAGCGGAGATGAGTGTGGTTCTGACGATCATATCAAAAACATGGGGTTTTGGAAAACGTTCTGATACCATTTCAACAAGCCAATTCGTTGAGGAGACAGGGTTTCCAGGCAGAACAATAAAAAGAGTTAGACAGGATCTGCTCAAGAAAAGAATAATCTTTTTTCAGACATCTAAAAGGGTGATACGCGGGACACCCTTAAATGAGTATAGCTTTAATAAGCATTACGATACATGGAAAACTCAGGTCAAAAAAAAGGGTGTCACCTATAGCACCGGTGTCATTAGTGGTAAAAAAAGGGTGTCACCAGCGACCCCCACAAAAGAAACTATTACAAAAGAAAAAGAACTATACTGTCGTGTGGTCGATTACCTCAACAGAAAAACAGAGTCAGAGTTTAAGTCAGGAACCCAAAAAACAAGGCAACTTATCTACGCAAGGAAAAATGAAGGTTTCACTCCCGATGATTTTAAACTTGTTATTGACTTTAAATGCAGGCAATGGCTCGGGGATAGAAAAAAGCAAGAATATTTAAGACCGATAACTCTTTTTGGTTCAAAATTTGAGGCGTATCTAAGCGCTGCAAAAAGAGAACGAGGTCCCGTGTTGTCGATAGTTCCGCAGCTAACCCCGGAAGAGCAAAGACAGGAGTTCTTATCATGAATCGCCTCCCTCCTCACAATCTGGATATGGAAACTTCTTTGATATCAGCCCTTTTTATCAACAACAAAGGCTTTGAGCACACCGAAGCGATTGCCCCGGATGATTTCTACAAGACCGCTCACGGTTTAATTTTTTCGGCCATGTTGGATCTGAGAAAAGAAAAGCAGCCTGTGGATTTGGTCACCGTTATGGAAAAACTCCAAAAGAAAAACCATCTTGGAAAAATTGGGGGGCCTGGGTATCTCGCTCAGATTGCCGACGCTGCTCCGGTTGCTGTGAACGCTTACGCATATGCAAAAACCATCAAAGACCTGGCTATGGTCCGGGGGGCCATGCAGTCGTGTATGGAGATCATAGATTCCGGATACACAACCACGGACCCAGATGAATTTGTAAGCAAGGCCCAAGAACGTATACTTTCTCTGCAAACCACCAGCGTAAAAGATAAATTCTTCACTATGGATCAGCTGGTTATTGACGCATTAGACAGGATCACCAGGGCACAAAACACTGAGCAGGCTCAGGGCCTTAATTTTGGTTTTCCTGTCCTGGGGAACGCTATGCACATCCATGGCAGTAAATTAATAATCATTGCGGCCAGGCCAGGGATGGGGAAAACAGCCCTCATGTTGTCCGTTTCTAAATTCCTGGGATACCAGGGCATTAAAAATACAATAATTTCAATCGAAATGGACAAAGAAGCTCTGGTCGATAGGTTTTTGAGCGAAGAGTCTGATATTAATTCCCTTTGTTTTTCAACAAAAGGGAGTCTTTCTACCAGGAGTATGCAAAAGCTTGAAGAGTCAGCCGGGGGGCTTTCGCATTTGCCGATCTACATAGACGATTCTGGGTGTAAAATTCAGGACATTGAGCGGAAATGCCGGAAAGCAAAAAAAATGGGCAGCCAGATTATCTTCATTGACCAGCTTTCTAAAATTTCTTTCTCGGCAAAAACGGACGAATACATGGGATACACGAGGAACTGTAACAAAATTGCGGCTCTCAAAAAAGAATTGAGAATTCCCATTGTCCTTCTTTGTCAACTCAACAGAAATCTTGAAAACCGCCTGAACAAAAGGCCTGTGCTGGCTGATTTGAAGCAAACGGGAGCAATCGAAGAAGATGCAGATATGGTTTTTTTTATTTTCCGGCCCGGGTATTATGACAAACTCTCTAATCCCGGCGGGACTTACGATCAATCTGCTACCGAAATAATTTTAGCGAAAAATCGAAACGGGGCAACCGGAGTGGAAAGACAGGTCCCGTTTAAAGCGAAGAGAGGGATGTTCCAGCTTTCTATCGGTGGTGTAGCATGACCACAATCTATTCGATCATGGCCAATGCTCCCGTCTGTCCCTATTGCGGGAAAAAGAAATATAAGAAAACCCGTATTGCAAAGACCGCGGCCCAGGCCATGACCAAAGAACGTGGGGTCCCTTTTTCTGAATATTATTGCAGACCCGGGAAAGCATGGCATATTGGCCGGTCCCACAAGTCTAAAATTCATAGAGGAAATTTCCATATGACAAAAGCAGCTGCCGGATTGGGTATTGACCCTGGACAAACTGGTGCCCTCGTCCTGGTCAATGATCAAAAAATAGTGATTTACGACTATGTGAGCATAGAGGCATCAATTAAAAATTTAAGGCGTTTAAATAGAGAATTTGACATTCAGTTTTGTGTCCTTGAAAAAATATGGCTGCGGCCGGATGATAATTTAAACTCTATGAATATTCTCCTTAAAAATTTTTCCATGTGGAATACCCTTCTCCATGTGCTGGATATCCACCATGAAGAGTATGCTCCGGATACCTGGAGGAAAGGTTTGGTGTCCAGGAAAAAACGAAAGAATAAAAAAATTTACATGGAGAAGGCCCGGGCAATTTGGCCGGATCAGGAATTTAAACGGCATGACCAGGCAGAGGCGGCGCTGATGGCTTATAGGGCATGGCAGCATATCAAAGCTGGATGGAGAACTCAAAAAAGGAGGGCGTGATGGAGTTGAATAGGATTGAAAAGGCAAAACCGTTGACAATGATTGAAAACCAAGGTCTTTCTTTTTTGGAAATGGCTGGTATTCAGGTTATCCCGAACGTCGTTTATGATATTTTCTCCTGTGGGTGTGTGCGGGTGGCCGGATTTGGGATATCTGTTGTTCATAGCGATGGCAAGAAACGCGTATCATGCCCGGAATGTCGGGAGCCTATTTTGACCAAATATAAGAAATGCAGCACATGCGGAATTGATTGGGTCGGGATAACTCTCAGGCCGTCTCGGTCTGGAGCCTGCATGTCCTGTTATCACAAAACCCATAGGCCGGGGCTAACGGGGGTCGGTCAGGGGCATAACAGGTCCAGAAACAGTGTGTACCATAAATCGACTGCCATTCGGATGGTTGAGTCTGCACCCAGAGTTACGATATATCCGCCTAAAAAACC
>CAZKDT010000006.1:6346-25320 GCA_964551515.1 uncultured Desulfobacteraceae bacterium
TATGAAATCAAAAATTGATATATGTAGCAAAGAAAATAAGAAAAAGAGTTTTTGGGCATGGGCGAAATGTACCCACAGCCTGAACCGGTATGACCCTGGGGCGGCAAAATACAGGCATAAATTTGATCTTATGTTTGGAATTGGAAAATTCCGGAAAATCAGGCATTATAAGGGGCCTGATGGGGAGATCCGGCGGACTGTTGAGATAGAGGTTTAATAATATACCAACACCCCAATAAAAAAGGCCCGGATCTCTCCGGGCCTTAACAATCTAACGTCTTTTCTTTAAAACTCCACCATCATGCAGCCCCGACCCGGGTGGCAATATCAAAATATTCATCCAGGTCAATAATTCCGTGGATTACATCTCCGGGGAACTGGTTGATTGTTTTTTCGAATGCCTGGAAGTGATCATCGGCAGGAACTATCCTGTAAGAGTCCATGATCTGTTCGTCTGCGATTTCTACTTTAAAAACTTTTTTTGATTCCATTTTGCTATTCTCCTTGGTTGGTTAAAGGCCGGGTATCCCTCCTGGCCTGGTGAATTATTCTTTTTCTTTAAAAAATTCCAAGTATAATTCAAGTAGATTCATGTCTTCAAGCCACAGCAGGGTTTTAACTAGTCTGGCCGGGCTTGCAGTGATCTGCCTGCCGTCTTCGCCTCTTTCCCATTTTATCCAAGTGTTGCGATGGACACCCATTGCTCGGGCCATTTCGGATTGATTTAAACCCAAGGCTTCCCGTGAGTGTTTTAGATTGATGGGTTTCATGTTCGTGTTTGTCATGCCAGGAATATAGTACCCATTGGGTACAGTGTCAACAGCTAAATTAAATAAATATTCCACAAAACCTTGAAAGCTCCGTTTCATTACGACATAAGGCTATATACAACTAACCGTTACAAGGAGACGCCATAGACATATAAAATTCTTTTGACCGAACTCAAAAAGGAGAATTTTTTATGCGATGTCCTAATCCAGAGTGTGACGGATATTCCCACCGGGTAGACGATACAGATGGCAGGCAGGATTCTTTTACCATGCGCCGCTGTTTCTGCCCTACGTGCGGCCACCAGTTTGCTACCGTCGAGTATCCCATAGGTTCAGACACCGGAAAATTGCTTTATGCGGAGTATGTCCGGCCCTCTGTTCAGGCTATGGAGAAAGCCAGGCGGGAAGCATAGTCATGCCAACCTCTGTCCCGCCCCCAGGTGATTTACCGGGAAAGCAACCCCGGTTTTACTATAATTACTTAGGATCTCTTAATGCTACGCAAGCGGCAATTCTTGCTGGATATTCAGTTAAGACGGCCAATAAATCAGCGTATTTATGGGTCGGGGATAACCGGGAGAAGTGCCCAAAGCCCTACAGAAGGCTATGGGACGCTGTTCATAAGGCCAAAGAACAGCAGATTGAAAGGATTGCCCTCACCCCCGCCCGTGTCCTTGAAGAATGGATGGCCATCGGATTCTTTAACATCCAAGACCTATTTGACCCAGAGACCGGAAATCCCATTCCCCTAAACGAATTACCTCCCGAGACAGTGACCGCCCTGGAGAGTATCCAGGTTTTAAAGGAGACCACCCATAAATCAAATGGAGGGGTTGGCGGGGACAAGACTCAATCCAATACGGCTATGGTTAAGTTTAAGGGCCATAACAAGGTCAAGGCCCTGGAGTTCTTGTCCAAGTATCTCAGGCTGGACCCAACCCAGGAATACAAACAAGGAGGCGCCCAGGGGGCAGGATCAGAAAAAAGTGTCATCAAAAACGTCCTGGGGTCGGTTGACGGAGCGACCAGGGGATTGCCTGCACCGGTGCATGAGATCCCGGAACATTTTAATTTAGCGGAGGATGAAGAGTGAAAGAAGCTTATGGCGTCCACATCGATAAAGAGCACTTCCCCTGGCAAACAAAAGTCCATGTTCGCCGAGCTAACGGTTCAGGCAATTTCTCTTATTGTTCAGGTATTGAGAATGGCCACCTGTTTTTTACAGATTATAAGCCCGGAGAAGTTATTCCACCCTTGTTTTCGACTGATAGCAATTCAGAGGGGTATGGACTACTCCAGGCCCTGGCCACGGAATTGACCCGGTTGGGGATTAAGCCAGAAGAGTTGCAGCCGGTGGAGCGTGAGCTTGTGGCGGTTAAAGACCATTTAAAGGACATGAGGGCAATTACATTTAAGCAGTTCAGCATGGAGGATCAGGAATGAAGGTCACGATTAAAGACCCATGCCCGTTAGCCCAACAAACTTTTAGTGATAATGGAAAAACATGGTTTGTTTCTCGGCTAATCGAAAAAGCAAAAGACTTGCCTGTTGAATGGATGCCTATGACGGCACTCAATATCTACCAGTTGGCCCCAAAGGTCACCAGTATGAAGTCTTTTGTCGGGCACATTCAAAAGACTTTAGATGCTGACTTGAAATATCCCATCATTCTGGATGAAGAGGGGTATGTCATGGATGGACGGCACAGGATAGCCAAGGCGCTACTTGAAGGGCACGAAGAAATAAAATTTGTCCGGTTTGAGGAAACCCCTGGGCCGGATATCACTGAAAAGGAGACAAAATGAAAAGTTACATCGGCGTAAAATTGGTTAAGGCGGAGGCTATGACAAAAAATGAGTTTAGAAAGAAGACAAACGGCATTTATCTTCCTGAAAAATTTAATGAGCCTGGCTACCGGGTCCAGTACCCAGACGGCTATGAATCCTGGTGCCCAGGAGAGCAATTCGAGCGGGCGAATATCCAGCTCAGGGAGCCAAACAAGATTAACGAGGCGGATGTTGCTGAGTTTATCAAGGATGTCCATGTGGAAACCAGGGACGGGAATACAACCCTTGTTACAGCCACCCTGTCCAATGGGTACAAACTTGTGGAGGCCAGCTCCTGCGTGGACCCGGCGAACTATTCAGAGGATATCGGGCGAAAGGTCTGTCTGGTTAAGATTGTTGATAAGGTCTGGTTCCTCCTTGGTTTTCTCTTGGCCTGTGGGATGAATGGGTTTTCACCAAAAAGGAGAAACGGCAAATCATGAGAAAATTTCTTGGAAAGATTAAGGATGGCATGATTAGGGCGAGTGGGATCAATGATGGTGTCGTGACGGGCATAAAGTCACATGAGCTCATTGCACTAAACAAGGAATTGTCCGACCGGGTGAATGAACTCAAGACAGAGCTGGACATTGCAAAGGAGGACCTGGAGATAAGAGCCCGGGAGCTACTTCGGCAAAGCCAGCTGCGCCAGCAGGCCGAGACGAGAGAATACCGCCTTGAGAGCAGGAAAGCCGGGGAAACCAAAATCAACAGCGATGCCATTGATGATAAACTGGTCATGCAAGGCGTTATATTCCGGGCCAGGGAAGTATCAACGGCCATGGTCCCGCTCCTGGAGGGCGCCAGAGATGCATTGCTTGAATTGCCTGCGCCCCAGACAGAAGAACAGCAGGACGCCATCACAACTCTTAACGAGTCTCTGAGTATGGTCAACCGCTATGCCAATATGATCGGCAATGACAACAAGGGCACGAAGAACCTTCTCATCACAACCGGTATGATGGATGAAAAAGCCAAGCAGGCCGGGGAATCCGTCATGCAGAGCGACGAGGCCGAGGTGTTAAGGCTATTTTTGGAGAAGAAATATAAGACTGTGGTTGTTTTGGACTATGAAGAACAGTTCACTCTGGTGGTCGGGCTTACCGACGGCTCCCTCATCTACAAAGGTGAGTTCCCCACCGATTATCCTCCGGAGAAAATCCTTCGTCGTATAAAGAGAGACTTGGCTGCTGCCCGGGCCGATCACCTCAAAGATTGTGTGCCCGAGGGCAGCGGCCAGGAATATGACGATGGACCTTTCCAAGAACTTACCACACACGGAGAAACCAGGCCATAACGGCCATAACCATAGCAGGAGGTAAGAACCATGTTTCAGTTTTTAAGCGACTATTCTTTTTGGGCAGTAATGATCGTTCTCCCGATCCTTTCTTTTTTTGTATTCAGGAAAAAGAATAAACTGGCATACACGCAAGGCAGAAAGACCGGGTACCGCCAGGGTTATTCCAGAGCGAAAGAAGGAGAACCCAAGAGATTAGAGGGCCGAATTGCATTTGCCCTAAGGCAATTCAAGATCCGGGAGAAACTGTTAACCATTGCCGAGGTCGCCGGGCTTCTGAACATAAAGGTAAAAAAGCTTTACCATATGAGATGTGACGGGAAGGGTCCGGAAACGACTTTGTTGGGAGGTAAGCCATTTTACCGCCAGGTGGATGTGGATCGATGGCGGAGAGCCCAGGGGGAAGCTGATAGCCCCGGCAGCCCGGACGAGGCCCCGCCGGATTGTATGAACGCCAGGGGCGGAGCTGCTACGAGATAAATGCAAGAACTCCTAACCAAATATAAACCGCTATCCCGGTACAAAAGGAAAATTTATGAACCTTTTGTAGACCCTGAGACAGGTCTTGTAGTTGACTTGTCCGGGGATGTTACCGGTACAGGGGTGCTCCATGACGATGATCCCCGCCTTGACCCGTCGGAAAAGGCTGGGGATCATCACCTTGAATTTAAGGACCAGGCCGACATGGAGGCCAAGCTCAAGGATAAATGGTGGAGGCTGAATAACCTCTATTACATCATTGATGCCATGGGCAGTAAGGTCCTGTTCAAACCTAATTTTTCACAGTGGATGTTCTACAACAACGTATGGTACATGAATCTTATTCTCAAGGCCCGGCAGCTGGGCTTTACCACGTTTATAGACCTCTATCTGCTTGACGAGTGCCTGTTCAACGCCAATATAGAGGCCGGGATTATTGCCCACAACCGGGAGGACGCCGGGAAGATCCTGCGCAGAAAGGTCCTTTTCCCATACAACAATCTGCCCGATTGGCTGAAAGAACAGCGGCCACTGATCACAAAATCAAAATCAGAATTGGAATTTAAGCACTCCGGGTCTGACTCTTCGGTCCTTTCGATCGGAACATCTTTTAGGTCCGGGACCTGTCATTATCTCCATATCTCAGAGTTTGGTAAGATTTGTGCCCAATATCCAGGTAAAGCCGAAGAGATTGTGTCCGGTGCCCTGGAGGCTATCCACACCGAGAATAAGAACTGTATCCTGTTTATTGAGTCCACAGCAGAGGGCCGCCAGGGTTATTTCTTTGATTACTGCACCGAGGCCCAGAAGCGCCAGATAATGAATATGCGGTTGTCCGCATTGGATTACCGGTTTCACTTTTTCCCTTGGTACGAGAATCCCGGCAACGTCGTTGAGATCAACCAACCCATCCACGACCGCATGGGCTCGTATTTTGCCAGGATGGAAGCCGAGATCGGGGAGAAGCTGACCCAGGCCCAGAAGAATTGGTATATTCTGAAAGAGGCCAAGCTAGGCGATTTGATGAAAAGGGAGCATCCCTTTACCCCCAAGGAAGCTTTTGAACAGGCTATTATGGGGGCGTACTTCGCGAGTCAGTTTGAAAAGATCCGCATGGAGAATCGGATTTGCTCCGTTCCCCATGATGTTGGTGCCACCGTGGACACATGGTGGGATTTAGGTATCGGGGATGCCATGGCCATCTGGTTCACCCAGAACCAGGGCCGGCAGATCCACGCCATTGATTATTATGAAAACTCCGGGGAGGGCATTGAGTTCTATGCCCAGGAACTGGCCAAACGACGCCTTAACCTTGGATATGACTATGGAACCCACAATGGGCCCCATGATGTTTCCAAGAGAGAGGTTGGTCCCGGTGTGAATATCTGGACCAGCGCCGCCCGGGTGGGTATTAATTTTAGAAGAATTCCCCGGGTAAAACAGAAAAGAGATTCAATCAACTCGGCCAGGACCATCTTAAACCTGTGCTGGTTTGATTATAAAAAGTGTGCCAAGGGCATCGAACGCCTGGAGGCATACAGAAAAGAGTGGAATCCGTTCCTTGGGTGCTACCGAGACACACCACTTCACGATGTAAATTCAAATTGTGCAGACGCTTTCCAAACCATGGGCATGGGGCATAAGTTTGGATTGGCACCGAGCGCAGCCGCCCATATTAATACGATCAAACCGGTTTCGGCTGCCGGTTGGACATAACAAGGAGGTTCATCCATGAGTGCATTTAACATGGTCCCATTTGTAAGTAATAATCAATTGAGAGAACAGGAAGCCGTCGAAGAACAGAAGACTCGGGACGCCAGAGAACGTCAGGCACAACCCTTCCTTGTCGGCCTGGCCCACGACGTCCGGAATAAGTGGGATGCCGCCAAAGCCGCAAAAAGCAATGTTGAGCAGGAAATGCTCATAGACCTGAGAAACAGGAAGGGGGAATATGATCCCACTAAGCTTGCCGAAATTATGAGGCAGGGCGGGTCCGCCATCTTCATGATGTTGGGAGAAGAAAAGGCCAGTGCTATCACGGCATGGCTGAAAGATATTTATTTTGGATCTCCTGCAAACAAGATATGGGGCACCAAGACCACTCCCGTACCTGAACTGGATCCGAAAAAGAAAGCCAAGATTGTTGAGAGGTGTATTTACGAGGCCCAGGGGGAAATGACCGCCCTTATCCAGGCCGAAATGGAGGTGGAGATCCAGACCCGGATATCCCAGGGTGAGGACGAGGCCATGGTTATGCAGCAGGCCCAGAAGACCGCCCGGGAAAAACTATCTATGGCCATGATGGAACGCATGGAAGAGATGGCGGCTGAGGTCCAGGAGGCAGAGCAGGCAGCTGCAAATAAGGCCGAGAACCGGATTGAAACCAAACTGGATGACATTCTGACGGAATCAGATTTCAATAAGGTTATGGGTTTGCTCATTGATGACCTCAACACGTTTAAGTGTGTCGTGATGAAAGGACCCTTCCAGCGATCAGAAAAGAAACTGGTATGGAATAGCCAGGCACCAGGCCAAGGTCCTGGACAATCTCCGGCTAACATGCCCCTGGGTTTACCGGCTCCCGGTGGTGCCATGGAAGATCCCGCAGCGCTTCCGGCGCCTGGTCAACCCCAGGAACAGCAAAGACCGGTGGGGGTTAACGATGTTTTGACCTGGGTGTTTGAACGGGTGTCTCCCATGGATATTTATCCTCTGCCTGATGCAGAAAGTTTGGATCAAGGTTTTTTCCATCGTCATCGCCTGACCAAGGGTGCCCTGTATAAAATGAAAAAGACCCCGGGTTTTGATGCACAGGCAATTGATCTGGTTCTCAGGGATTACGCCCAGGGAGCCCTGGAATGGTTGAATGTCTCCATTGATCATACCCGGCACTCCTTAGAGGACAGGCCCGACGAATGGAGAAAGACCGGCGGGAAGATAGATGCCTTGCAATTTTGGGGAGATATCCAGGGCCTTAACCTTCTACAGGCTGGTATTGATCCCTCCAAGATCGAGGACCCCATGGCCACGTACAAGGCCGAGGTGTGGCTGATTGATAAATATATCATCAAAGCGGAACTCAACGGAAACCCCCTGGAAAAAGTACCCTACCACAAGACCAGTTTTCGCAGGAATAACGGATCTTTCTGGGGAAAATCTTCCTTGGGCCTTTTCCGTGATTCCATTGACGCCTGCAACGCCACGGCAAGGAACATGCTAAACAATGCGGCCATATCGTCCGGCCCTCAGGTGGGCGTGGACTATTCCCAGGTCCGGGAAGGTGATCAGGTCAGTGCCATGCACCCATGGAAAATATGGGGGTTTGATGGTATGGCGTCTGGCGGTGTGGCCCAGCGTGATCCGATTCGTTTTTTCATGCCTCCTTCCACAACCAAAGAATTGATTGGGCTCTATGAGTTTTTTTCCGGCCAGGCCGATGAAAAGACCGGTGTGCCCAAGTATGCCTATGGTGGCAAGGACAAGGGCGGACCCTTGGATACGGCCAGGGGTTTTACCATGATGATGAATTCAGTGGCCAGGGGGATCAAGGATGTTGTCCGGAACATAGATGAAGACATTATTTCCCCGGCCATTATATACCTCTACCAAATGCAGCTGCTCTATTCCAATGACCAGGAATGGTTTGACTCTGATCTGAATATTGTCGCCATGGGAGCCACCAGCCTGATACAGCAGGAAGCCGCCGCCCTCCGGAGAAATGAGTTCTTAGCCATTGCCCAGAGCCCCATTGTTATGGAAATTATCGGGATTGAAGGGTTTGCGGAGGTTTTGAGAGGTGTGACAGACGGCCTTGATCTTCCTTCCGGGAACATTGTGCCGACCAAAGAGGCTATCGCAAGAAAAGCCAAGATGCAGCAACTCACCGCCCAGGTGGAACAGGGCTTGACCGCACAACCAGGCGGGACAAAGGAAGTCCCCAATAACATGAAGGAGGCAGCTTAATGGATGCAGCACCGGCCCAGGAGGCCAAAAAGACAGACCTGACAGAGACTCCCCCGGATTCTCCCGGGGTCCGGTACATGGCCAATTATATTGCCGACCAGACCCTTGGGGAGATGGGGGACCAGGACAAAGATAATTTTGATTATCTCATGCAGAACAAGACCTATATCCGTAGGTTTAAAGGGTTTAATCAGAATCAGTCCATGGACATGGCCATGAAATACTTTGGCGCTGTTATGGACAAGATCTTGCGAAGCCACGGGTTTAAGATGACCAAGGCCATGATGAAGAATCCAAAGATCGTGGAGGTTGTCCTTGAAAAAGCGTGTAAACTCCGAATCGAAACCAGACATTACCCTCCCGAGGAAGAAGTATACCAGACCGGCGTTTATATCCTGAAACTCAGAAAGGCTGGTGATGGGGATATGATTGACCATGAAATTGTGGGGTTTATTTCCGAACCGTTTCAGTATCGGGACCCCGACTCCAAGATTGTCGTATTTAACCCGGAAATCTGTATAAGGACCACAGAGAAACTATGATTCGACCATTTGATATCAATAGCCCCAAAGATCAGGCCGTCATGTCTGCCATGGCTTCTTTTTCCACAACCAAGGAATGGCCGGTCATCAAGGCATACCTGGAAAAAGAGTTGCACCTCATGGATGTCAATCACAGGATGGCAGAACCCCTAACAGCTTCCAGGCTTGGGGCCGCTGCCTTTACCGTCCAGATGATTCTGGATAAAGTCGAACATTCCGTTGACATGATAAAGGGAAAACCGTTAAAATACTGATGTCATAGTGTTTGCTATTCTCCAATAGTGCCGGGCTATCCACCCGGCAGCACATGACAAGCCCGGTTGAGGTTATCCTCTTCCGGGCTTTTTTATGTCCAAAACCCCCTCTTAAATCCACATAACCCTATGTCCGGCTCATTCGTTGCCTATCCCCGGTTCATCCATCATTTATGACCTATCAGGACAGCTTTACGGCCCTGGTGAAGGATAGGCGTTACCCGCACCCTTGGCGCAAAAGGACAGGCGGTTGCCGCACCCGGAATCAGGAAAACCCAAAGACCCTAAAGGAATTTTCAATGGCAACACCAAAACAGGTGCAGCAGATGGGAGAACAGGCTGATAAAATTCAGGCAGATCTCAACGGGACAGTACAGCCAGCGACCCCTGCACAAGGGACAGCGCCGGAAGTAACCCCGACCGAACCATCGCAGACACCGCCCGAACAGAACCCCCCGCCGGCACAACCCCAGGATATTGAACAGAAGTATCAGTCCCTCCTTGGCAGGGTCAAAGATCATGCGGAAGAATTAAAAACCGCCAGGGCAAACAATGATTTGCTCTACAAACAGATCAGTGACCTCAACAGGGAAAAGGCCGAACTTCAAACGAAACTGGACGATGCGCTGGCACAGGAAACCAAACCCGATGACAAGGACCCCGATACCGGACCTAAATTACTTGATGTTGAAAAGATTTCGGAGTATGGCGCCGAGTTTGGCGACATGGCCAAAGCTTTGAACCAGGTACTTCAAACCCAGAAGGCTCCAGATCCCGCTCCCGCACAACCGGCAGAACCGGCACCCGCACAGCAGCATGACAAAACAATATTCAGGAGTTCAGTGACCGTGGATGTCTACAACATTCACAAGCTCGACTACAACGATATTGATGTTGCTCCCGAATTCTCGGGATGGTTGAAGGAATTCAGCCAGGCAACAGGTGTGCAGAATATGCAGGCGTGGGCGGAGGCTATCACCGTCCGGGATAAGGCGACTTGTTTATCTATTATCAATAATTTCCTTGCAACACCCCAGGGCCAGGCTTTTAAGACCAGGGTCACAACCCAGGCCACGCAGCAACCCGCAGCACCAAATCAGCAGCCGGATGTCCCATTAGGAACCGGTGTGGACCCGACAACGGTCACCACCCAACCCGTGGGCAAGATTTATACGGGGGCTGAAATCCTTGAATTTTTCACCGAAGTGGCACAGCCAAACGGGAAATACAAGGATAACCCGGATGAAGCGAAGCGGATTGAGGCCGACATCTTCAAGGCACAGACCGAGGGGCGTGTTCAAGGTTAAGGATAAGGAGTAACCCATGTATCCCGTTTCCCCCCAGGCCAGCCCATATGCTGGTATGTCCGGGACTTATATCCCTGAGATATGGTCCGGCAAATTACTGGTTAAGTTTTATACCTCCACTGTTTTCGCTCACATAGCCAATACTGACTATGAGGGGGAGATTTCCAAGTACGGCGATAAAGTCAAAATCCGGACCATTCCGGATATGGCCATCCGCAAGTACAAGGTAGGCCAGTCCCTGAAATATGACCGCCCCAAAGGGGAAGTCATTGACCTGTTGATTGACCGTGGTGAGTATTTTGCCTTTGCAATCAATGATGTTGAGCAGAAACAGGCCGACATCGCCTATGTGGATAAATGGTCCGATGACGCATCCCAGCAGATGAAGGGCGCCATTGACAAGGCCATCCTTTCCGTGATGTTCACCCAGGCCTCCGCCTTTAATGCCGGTCAGACTGCCGGTAAAATTGACGGCACCATCGATCTTGGTACAACCCATACCGACGGTTCCAAAGCCGTTGCCCTGGACAAAAATGAGGCTGGCGGCGGTGTCGCAATTGTTGAAAAGATTGTTGAATGCGGTCAGTGTCTTTCCGAGCAGAACGTTCCCGAGACAGACAGATACTTCGTGATTCCCGCATGGATGGGCACGAAGATTAAAGTTTCTGAACTGTCAGACGCTTCTTTCTCCGGAGACGGTATCTCCACCGAGAGGTCCGGACGGATCGGTAAGGTTGATCATTTCACCCTTTATACTTCCAATAACATTCTGCCCGTGGTTGAAGGCGCTGTTAATTGTTATCACGCCATCTTCGGTCACAAAACCGGCTTAACCTTTGCCTCTCAGCTCACAGAAGTTGAGAAAATCAAAAACCCTGATGATTTCGGGGATCTGATGAGGGGCCTGCAGGTATACGGATTCAAAGTATTGAAAGAGCAATCCGTCGGCGACCTGTACTGCAAGAAAGCCACTTAAGTTTGCCCAGGCTGTTTTTTCTCCGCAGCCTACGCCCTGGGGAGGGGATGCCGACCCCTCCCCTAAACTAATTTTAATTACGAGGTAGACCAATGCAAACCCGATATTGTTTTAACCCCGACGACCCTACACTTAGGCGGTATGTCCTAACCGAATTTTTGATGGACGAAGGACTCGTGGAATGCCCACCCCCGGGTGAAGACCTTCCGATCGGTCTTTTAAGTGGTGCAGGCGGAGTCCTGGATAGAGTCGGGGCCTCCCTGGCCCAGGCCATTGCCAAAAAACTTGGTCCGGATGCCACGGAAGATCGAATCAAAGCCGTGTCCAATGCCATTTTAGGCATGGACCCCGACAACTTGGCCAGCCTGGCACAGCCTGTTCAGAAGCCCCGGGCTATTACACCCCCGGCCACACCTCCACCGGTTGGTGCCACGGAAACAGACCCGAATCCCCAGGGAGCCATGGGTAGCGCAATGGCAGGAGCAGATGCAGCCCCGATTGTTCCGCTGACCGTTGAGACCCCCCAGGAACCGGCAACACCTACTGTAACCGAAACTGAGCCCGTTGATCCCAACGCCCTCCGGGAAATGCACCAGATCCCCCAGGTGGATACACCTGAACCTGTCGAATCGGCCATAAGGCGGATCTTCAACGAAGATATTACCAAGGTCACAAAGATGGACCTTTGCAGCCATGCTCTGAAAAGGATGAAAGTCAAACTGGACATCGGAAAAACCAAACCGCTCCTGATCAGAGATATTCAACTCATAGAGCTTGCCGATCAAAACCAGGAGGCGTAAGGCATGGGCACGATCACGGGCGAAAACTTATCAGGGGACATTGGCCAGATATTGTCTGATGCAGGGCACAGTAATTGGGATATCCATAAAGACCTTTTCCCCGCAGTAACAGAGGCGTTACGGACAATTATTCTTATCAGGCCGGATGCCAACCCGGTCCAGGGCAATATCACACTTGAAGCGAACAAGATGCTCCAATCCTTGCCAGCCGGTGGGATCGTGCTTTCAGATATTTTCAGGAATACAGGCGTGTCCGGGTCAGAGCTTGGCCCGGGCATTACCCGTGTAAAAAAATCTGTCCTGGACCAGACCTTACCCGGGTGGCAAATCCACACCACCACCGATCGTATCAGAAACTATATTTACACCACCGAAACCCCTGGCCTTTTTATCGCCTACCCCATGCCGGAAGAGGCTCTTAAAGTGGAAGGGATATGGGGTGCTGCACCAACCCCCATTATGGCCGCAGCCGACGTTATTTGTATTGCTGACACGTATGGCCCTGCCATCAAGGAATGGGCTTTGTTCCGGCTGCAATCCATGGAAGTCGAGGGCGCCAGCATCAACCTGGCCATGGCCCACCAGACCAATTTTTATAATTTAATGGGTACGAAAATGAAAAATCAGATTACCGCCCTGAAACTGAAAGGTGAAATTTAATGGATTCTTTTACCGGCCTAATCATTCCATACATTACTGGCTGCCCGGAAGTTGTGGCGGAAAAAAGTATTCTGGAAGCGGCCATATCTCTTTGTAAAAATACCAATTGCTGGAGAAAGGAGTTCACGGCCACGGTACTCGCAGGCGGAGAGGATGATACGGAAACGGTTGTTGACCTTGTTTTTGATACCGGGGCGGAGCTTGTCTGCATACCTCTCTTTAAACGGGATGACCGCTACAGCAACGAATATGTATACACCTTGACCACCGTTACCGTCCCAGCCTGGCCCAACGAATCAGAAATTGAGCTGATCCTTGCCCAAAAACCATTAAAAAATGCTTCCACTTTGCCTGCCGGTTTTTTAGCCATGACCTGGACCACCTGGGAAGATGCTTTAATCGCCCTGACCAAATCCCTTTTGTTCGCCATGCCGGGTGTGCCCTGGTTCAATCCGAAGCTCTCCGGCCATGAATTGAACAAATACAATAGAGAATGCGGGAAAATCCGCATGGAAATCCTGCAATCCAACCCAATGACCGGAATGAGGGTCCAGCCAAGGCCTTTCGTATAAAGGAGGCGCCATGGCGCTCATTGACATATCGGTTTTCAAAGCTGCTATCCCAAAAGTTGAATCTGAACTCCTCCCCCCTGAAAATGCCGCCGACCTCCTTGATTGTAATATTGATCGTGGGAGCCTGGCCCCTGTGAAAGGGGATCTTCTTCTTGCTGATCCTATCCAGGCAGATACAGAATCCATTTATCATACCGGGAACAAACTATATCAATGGCCAGAACTGGTGGATGTTGCCAGGTCGTTTGATGATATTGATTCTAAAAGAATCCTTTTTACCGGGTCCGGGTACCCGAAAGAGACCGATGTGGCTCTGGGGGATACTGGCGGAGGACCCTGGCCGACAGCGACCAGACGAAACGGGTTACCGGTTCCGGAGGATTCTCCCGGGATACTCATGGGCGGTTCTGCCGGATCGGACGAAAGAGGTCGATACTCCTGGGTTTATACCTATTATTTCACACGGCCCGACGGGTCTGTTATCGAATCGGCTCCATCCCCGCCCACCGCAGTAATCACTATAATGGATGGCGAAACTGTAACTCTCACGACTATGGCTTACCCTTCCCCGGCGGTTGAAGGATGCAGCTATACCGGTGTCCGGATATACCGAATACAGGCCACAGAGAACAGCGCTCTCTATCATTTTGTCCAGGACCAAACCTCTGTTAATGACTGGTTGGACGATGTAACCGATTTGGAAGCCACGGCCAATGCCATATTGGAAACCATGGATATGGACACAGGTGTACCGGTTTCCTGGGATAAACCCATAGACGAGTTGTCCGGCATCACGAACGTTGATTTCGGGTTTTTCGTGGGTTTTTCCGGGAACAAAATATATCCGTCCGTATTATTTGTATCTTACGCTTTTCCCGGGAAATATTCTTTATCAGCTGACAGTCAGATAAAAGGCCTTGGGTATACCGGGTCTGTTGTCGTGGTTCTGACAGAAGCCAACCCTTATCTTTTTATGGGGCAGGATCCGGCTACCGCATCATTTAGACGGTTGAACTATTCACGGCCCTGCATAGGCGGTACTCGGTCCATTGTCTCCACCCCTGGCGGTGTTATCTTTCCTTCCAATGAGGGGTTGTTCCTGATTGATCCCGCAGGCAGTGAAACCTCTTTAACTGAAAATCTTTTTACGACTGAACAGTGGGAAGCCTTAAACCCGGCCAATTTCATCTCGTTCCTATACCGTGGCAAACTTGTGGCCATGGAGGCCGGTACTCAGAACATTCATATTATTGATTTCAGGCGGGGTCGGTACGAACGGGCCCAGGCCGAAGGAGTTATTCGAGCTGCCTACCAGAAGAAAGAAGATGGGACCATTTACATGGTTGTGGACAAGGTTGGTGGCCGGGAGCTGAGACAATGGCGGGGTGGTGATGACAAGGCCGGATTCTGGCAATCAAAAGTATTTGACCGAGGCACACAGGTCTTTTTCTCCCGGGCTCTTGTCCGTGGGAATTTTTCCGGCGGCAAAACCGCCACCATTACACTTACCGTTGATGGTCAGGACAGACAGCCTATCACAGTAAGTAAGGCAGGCATGGTGAATACCGGGCGGATACGGGGCAATGAGGTTTCTGTCAAACTTTCCGGGACCGCCACCATTAAACGATTTGTCCTTGGTAGCTCTGCCAGAGAGGTCTTGAATGTCTGAGAAAATAATAAACCTTCCTGCCGTTCCAGCCGGGACACCTCCTGAACTTATGGAATGGGTGTCAGCGGTTACTCAATCCCTTGAATTACTCCAGGGGTTGGGTAGAAATCGGGATATTGACCGGGCCATTCGCATAGGAGAACTTCGGAGATTAGGAATTGATCTTCTTGAATTCAGTCTGGCTTCCCAGGAGAATCCTGTTGAACTCGGCGGAGCCAGCGCCCCGTCTGCCAAAACGCCGGACCCGCCAACGGAATTGGTTGTCACCAGGGGCGCCTTTGTTCATATCCTTCAATTTGTCATCCCGGAAGATACCATTGTCAGCCATATCGAAGTATGGGTGGCAAAAAACAGCCAGGTCAAGACCAATGCAAAAAAGTGTTTTGTCCTCACTATCGACCCTGACGATTACGGGGCCACGGTCCAGGTGAAACTGGCGGTTGAAGATCCTACCGTAGATTATACATATTGGATCAGGTCCATAAGCTTTGCAAAAAACCATTCTATCTGGCATCCACCGGACGACCAGGGCGGTTATGTGGTCCCTGGAGACGAGACTATCCAGGATACCATTGACGGTGTGATCGCCATTTTAAAAGGCGGGGCACCGGCGGTATATGATCCATTGACCACCTATTCCCAGGGAGAACGCTGTCAGAAATCAGACGGCAGGGTTTATACCAGCAAGGTTGATGATAATATCGGTCACGAACCGCCCGACGCGACATACTGGGAAAGAACCGGCATTCTCATGACCGGGGAGATTGATGGTGTGGGATCAGTGGCCATTGACGGTAACTTAGTTGTAGACGGAACTATCCTGGCCAGGCACATTCAATCCAATACCATAAAGACCAACCATATGGACGCCTCAGAGGTCTTTGTCTTGACGATCCAGAGCAGTAATTATGAGGCGGGGGTATCGGGTTGGAAAATTGACAAAGACGGAAATATGGAAATCAATGGTGGCTCGCTCGTTATTACGGATGGTCTTGACTATTCCAAGGTGTCAGGCGCCACCAAGCCTGCTGACAATGCTACCCGGAATACCGGTGATTTGGCAGATCTCGATATGATAGGGCTTACTTTCCTGGATGAAACCATCATTCTTGCAGGGAAAATTGCAACGGGCCTGGTCGTCGCTGATTCTATTTATGGACGAGCTATTACGGCCGAGCAGATTGCGACAGGAACCTTAACCGCCGAGTTGATCGAAGCCAATCAAATTTTTGTCGGACACACTCTTCAAAGCAGTAATTATGAGGCCGGGGTGTCAGGATGGAAATTAGACCAGAACGGTAATCTGGAAATGAATGGTGGTTCCATCTCAATTACTGGTGGATTGGATTATTCTCTGATATCCGGCACGACAGCACCAGATCCAAATGCACAGGTTAATACAATTGATTCAGGGGATGGGTTAAGCGTATTAGATTCTACTGCCAACACAAAGCTATCAGGGATTGAGACAGCAGCAACCAGAAATACGGGCGCATTGGCAGACCGGAATACCGTTAACGGCACATATATTGACAATAACAGCATAACGACAGGTAAACTTGCTGCGAACTCTGTCACGGCAGCCGATATCCTAGCCTATACCATCACAGCGAATAGAATCAAAGCAAATAATATCACGACTATTGTTGGGGGGAGTGGCGGGCAGTCTGCATCGGTCACCGTGACCACCCCGCTGGCCGGGAAGCTCACTCTTCTTGGTTCGGGGGATACTCCAGGTACTGTCACTCTTAAAATTGGCACCTCTACAAAAGTGTCAACAGCCGCTGCAACTGCCCAATATTACTTAGCAAGCCTCTCTGCTGGGACATATACTTTTTCGGTTAATGGCTTCACAGGGAATGCCTATCTCTCTGTTATTATAACATATACATAGGAACTAAAGTTAATGACCCCTTTCACAATTTGCGATGCTACAGGAAAGATTATCAGAAGTGGGATTTGTCTCGGTGCGGACCTTGAACTACAGGCACAAGTTGGGGAATTTGTCCTTCCCAAGGAGTCTAACCACAGTGTTCATAAAGTAGTTGATGGGCAAATTGTGGAGAAGACTTCTGAGGACAAATTACCGGCTCAATATAAAACACCCGTTGCTATGACCGGAGAAGAAACAGACACAGAGCTAAACCAACAGATCTCCGATCATTTTTTTGGACTGGTAAATCCCGTTGAATACAGAAAAGAAAACTATGCCTCAATCAGAGCAAAGTTTTATCCAGACTTTATGGATACTTTTGCAGATGCCCAGGTAAAGATCAGCAAAACAGAAACCCAGACAGAAGGCCAGGCTCAACTGGATCAGTATTACACGGCCTGCTTGGCAGTAAAAACCAGGTTCCCAAAGGAATAAATATCACAGGGCCTTATATAGATGAAACCATATAGAGCGCACCTTACAGAGTGTTATCATCTCGGAAAAACCAAGTTTTAAAAGGAGTGACATGGAAGTCAAGGTTTTCCCATATACGAAAAGAGACGGCATTAGAACCAAACGGGATTCTGACATCCTTGATCTCTACGACCGGATGGTCACAGACGGATCGGCCGGGATCGTTTTCTATGCCGGTCATGTAAAAACCCGGGAAGATTTCTTGAGATATATGAAAGATCCGGGAGTTCACCTTTATGTCCTTGAGGTTGATGACGAGATCGTGGGCATGACCTGGCTGGATAAGATCGAAAACAAATCAGCATTTAACCATTTTTGTGTCTTCTCCAATTTTTGGGGAAAGGACACCGTGGCCCTTGGCAAGGCCTCTCTTCAAAAATTGATCAACATGGGCGACGAAGATGGCTTCGTCTTTGATGTTTTCAAGGGAGCTGTCCCGGCCTGGAACAAAAGGGCCATTGAATTTGCACAGGCGTGTGGCGGAGTAAACCTGGGGGTAATTCCTTACGGTATCTGGGATGCTGCCAAAGAGCAGAGTGTGGATGCCGTTGTTATTTATTACACGAGGGAGACTGTTTAAATGCGCCTCAAACCGCCTGATATACTTTTGCCGGAGCGCCTTGGCATAGATCCGCTTAATGCCCAGGACCCTTTGTTGTACCTGGACCCGTTTAAGTTTTGTTCTTTTGGAATTCGATTAATCCATTGCAAAGGTGGCGGTGGCGATTCTGTCGATTATGAATACAATGCCAGAATGGCCTCCATCTACGAAAACCAGGACGAATGGGCCAATGAGTTCAATGATTTTTGGGCAGAGTATGAAAGGCCCTATGAAATAGCCAAGCTGGACGCCAACCAAAAAATGCTTAAGGGTGATACCGCCCTGGCAATCGAAAAGACAGCTGCCGAAAGAAAAGCGCTCCCCTACCAGACAGAACAAGCCACAGCCGAGGCTCAATATGGAGCCGAAAGCGCTAAGTCTGCTATGGAACTTCTCCCTATGCAGACGGACTATGAAAAAGAACGTCTGGTAACCGCAACGGACAGAGAGCAAAAAATGCGACCGGTCCAGGACGAATACTTTTCCAAGGCCCTGGACGGTGTGGACGCCGATTCATGGGCTGCCAATGCGCAGGCGGACGCCGCAAGCGCGTTTATGGCTTCTACATCCGGGATGGAAATGGCAATGGCCAGACGAGGGGCAACCCCCGGGTCAGGTGCATATTCCGGCAAAACAAACGAGTCTGCCATGGGGCGGGCAATGACCATTGGCAAGGCCGCATCCGGTGGCAGGGAATCCGGGGAACGAGAATCTTTCAGCCGCCTTTCCGGCGCCATGAGTTACGGAGGATAATATGCAATACCCGACCAAGAACCATGCTGCAATGGGAATGGAGGCCTTGAATTCTGCATCCAGAACCGCCGCCTCCATGGATAAAAAAAAGCCGAAA
>CAZKDT010000007.1:0-4893 GCA_964551515.1 uncultured Desulfobacteraceae bacterium
TCATCCTCACTCCAATTATTAAAGAGAAGCCATCAGCGAACATACGCTTGGACGCAGACGGGCTAAAAAAACGCCCGCTGGTCAAACGCGTCGTTATCCATGGAGCATATGCTATGAAAAAGGAAAACTACAAATCTATTTTATCCAAGTTTAAAAGGGAAATAAAAAATACACACAATCATGTTTTTCATGATGTTGATAATTGGACAATGGCGAATGATATCATGAATGGAGTTCTGGTAGGGTATACAATTAATGAACGATCTGAACGTGAATTGCTTCACCGTATAGGGCTAAAGTATGGCTTGATTCCTCTATGTCCGGGTGAGGTTGTTGATATTGATGTTTCAGACCATCATAAAATAATGCGGTCTTTTGTTAGGACTATGTTTGGCAAAATGCAGATAAACCCGAAATAAGGATAACCTCGCGTTGGAGAGGGGCCGGGAAAGCCGTGCCACTTTAGAATAAACACTTAAAGCTGTTATTTTATCTTTTTCTCATAGTCCTTGAGTTATCGTTTCCCGGCCCCTCAACTTGGCAAACCCAACATGAAAATGAGATATTTACCACGATGCTACAATGACCTTTATGTACCTGAAGACGAAAACGGCAAAAAGATGAACTACACTCAAAACCATGATGAATATATTCGTTACATAGACTGGCTGGCAGAGTATTTATATCAAACGCCAATTGCATTTAGTGAACGGCAGAAAAAAATTGTAAAAATTTGCAATAAGGAAAAGCCGTTGCATGCCGCTATATGGATCTCAGATTGCTGTGGAGATTATTTATGGGAAAGAGAATATTTGGAAAACTATGCACGGGAAAAAGTCAAGTACGATGAAATAGTAAAAGAAGAATATGAACTTTGGAAAGAAAGTCTAACTGGAGATAACGACATAGATGAATCATTTGATGAAGTTGTAACAACCCAGGAAGAATACGAATCAATAAAGTTTGATCTGAAATTGGAAGAGAATATCCCAGCTTGCCCAAATGACTTAGATATTCCATATCGAGGAGTTTTGAGGACCTTGGTATTAAGGTGTCGAACCAAGAAAGAAAGAAGGGATGTTATTAAAACATTTTATGACAATTTCAATGAAACTGCATCAAAATAAGGGTTAACAAGACACTGGAGCAGGATAATTTGTTCAAATTATTTTGGTCTAAAAACCATGGCCTAAAATTAACCTAAAAGTATAATTTGAGGTGTTGAAAATGAGTTGAAAGGGCTGGGGGATGGGCTTATATTATTTGAGATAGCCTTTTCACTTCATTCATGTAGAATTCTTTGATTTTAGGCCAGTTACATGCGGCTGTCATATTCGGCATGGGCTCCTTTTCGGCTTCGTCAAAATAGCATAGGCTTCGAAGAATATGATTTGTGTTAAACTGAACCCCAAGATATTTCCGTCGGAGTTCTCCGATGAGAAAATCGATTGGTTTGAATTCGTTGGCGATAAAAAACAGGTCGATGAAATCCTTTATGGATCCCCGTTGGGAAATTGCCACTATTTTCATCAAAGCGATATCAAGTATTGAAGCAAGGGCAAGACCATTCCATTCGATCAAGGGTTCCAACAAACTGTAAGGATATTTGAATAGACTTATGCGTACACGATCAATCTCGCCGATGATAGTCCCTTTTCCAGTTTTGTCAAGTCGTAGATCACCTATACCCCTAAGATAATTGACTATGTCCATTTCTTCGAAGTCTGATTGAGTAAAGAAATCAAGGTCTATAGAGGTCCGGTGCCCCAGATGTAAGGCCAGAGCTGTCCCTCCTGCAAGATAATAGGGGCGTAGCCATGACTTGCCTTTGATTTTCTCGATCAGAGTATGGGTATTGTGTGAAAGCGTTTCTGAAAACAATATATTTCTCTTCTTGGAATGCTTAATAGAACTGCCCAGAGGTTTGCTGTGCGAGGGGAAAGCCTGCGACTCGATTTAACAACTTTTGTAATAGCTTCATCCCCGGTGATTTTCCTCAAAAATCTGATATCTTCCCATTGCCCATATTCCAGTACGCGCTCAATGGTGTGGTCTGGCCAATCAAGAAGTTCACGACCTGTAAATCGAGTATCCCAGAAATAGGTCCTGAAATGATCTGGCAGCAATCTTTGAGATTTTAATATGGACTTGGCATCATTCATTGAATTATAAAAATTAGCTCTCAAGCGTAAAAACTAGAAAAAATTAAGGTTGTGTGCCGCGTCAAGCTTAATCTCAATATATAGTACGACCACATCCCTCCGCAACAACCGAAAATCGGCAACCTGTCACTAGAATTTTTATGACCGAAATCTAACATTATGTCAAGAGGGGAATTTTTGCGAAATTCCTTTGAAGAAGAGAAAGCAAATGATGCCCCAAAGGGCTGGTGCACTCAGAGATGATGCCGCTAAGTGGAATTCCATAGTCGGGATATTCGCACTCTTGCCCGAAGACTTCTCACTAATATGAGAAAGTCATCTTCATTTCAGGTTTTAGGATTCGGTGGCGGTTCCATCCTTTTCCAGATGGGCCTCAGTCCGACTTCCATAAACCAAACGAACGCCAATTCAGGCCGATTTCCCCGCATAAGAATGCGAACTATCGTCACACAAGAATTTGTAACACCAAGATATCTCGCAACATCAGCACCGGAATAACCGAGTTCCCTGACGCCAATCCACGACATTGCATATCTGGCTTTCACTACTGCGCTTCTTTGCCCCCTGACCGAAGTTCACCAATAGATACATTGTATTTCTCAGGTACCTTCTCGGCCAGTGTTTTAATATCAATTCGCCGTGCTGAAAGCCGTAAGTTCTTTTTAACAAGATCATCAAGACCCGAGATGACCTGCTTGACAAAATCTCCATCACCGAGTATCCGCTGATCCGCAACCTGTCTTTCACCGCGTTTTCGGCTTGCGACAACCGCAGACCAGCAGCCCATGCTTCGTATTAATCCTCCGCCGACCAATTCCGGCCTGAGGACCTCACCTCAACTCCCAAAATTGCAAATTTATTTTTTCGTGAACCCTAAAAATCCTTATACTGAATGCCCTTCACCTCCATCTGGCTGGACTTGGGACTTGCCTTGACTTCCATAATTGGAAATTATAGGCTCACCCTTATTCAGAAAACAGCTAATGAGAATTCTGAACTTTTGAAGGACAATCCTTATCATCCTTAATAAAAAAACGATAACAACGCTCATGAGCAGAAAAACCATGTCCCCCATAAACCATGAACTGCAACTCGCCAACGACTTTGTTCAGCACACTGACTGCAATATTTTTCTGACAGGTAAAGCGGGCACCGGCAAAACAACCTTTCTGCATAATTTGCATAAGAACACGGTGAAGCGGATGATTGTCACCGCACCAACCGGTGTTGCTGCTATCAACGCCGGCGGGGTAACACTCCATTCTTTTTTTCAGTTGCCCTTTGGCCCATTTGTGCCGGGAAGCGAAACATACGAGCGCAATAAGCAGCGTCAGTTCAGGTTCAGCAAAGAAAAAAAGCGGATTATACGAAGCCTTGATTTGCTGGTAATTGACGAAATAAGTATGGTACGGGCCGATTTGCTCGACGCGGTGGATGCTGTGCTGCGTCGCCATCGTCGTAATAATTTGCCCTTTGGCGGGGTGCAACTGCTTGTGATCGGCGATCTGCATCAGCTCTCTCCGGTGGCAAAGCAAGATGAATGGCGCCTTTTGCAGCAACATTATGAGTCGGTTTATTTTTTCAGCAGCAAAGCGCTTGGTCTTACCGAACTGCTTACCATTGAACTGAAGCATATTTATCGTCAGTCAGACGCCCGTTTCATAAAGCTCCTGAATCGGGTACGTGATAACCGGCTTGATGAACAATCCATAGCGGATCTTAATCAGCGTTACATTCAGGATTTTAAACCAGGCAAAGATCAGGGCTATATTACACTAAGCACCCACAACCGCAGCGCCGAATCCATCAATCAGACCAGACTTAAGGCCCTGACCAAAAAGGAACACCGTTTCAAAGCTGAAATTTCCGGAGATTTTCCTGAACATATCTATCCGACCTTAGCCACTCTTCTGCTTAAAAAGGGGGCGCAGGTGATGTTTGTGCGCAATGATCCCTCTGTTGAAAAACTCTATTACAATGGTAAAATCGGCAAAATAACCAAAATTTCGAGCAAAAACATCAGCGTTATCTGCCCAGGCGACAAACAGGAAATCGTAGTTGAACCAATCAGTTGGGAAAACATCAAATACACGCTGAACGAAAAAAATAAGGAAATCGAAGAGGATATAATCGGTAAATTCAAGCAATACCCACTTAAACTTGCATGGGCCATCACCATCCACAAGAGTCAGGGGCTGACTTTTGAAAAGGCTATTATCGATGCCAAAGCAGCTTTTGCCCATGGTCAGGTTTACGTGGCCTTAAGCCGTTGTAAAACTCTAGAGGGCATGGTGCTGAGCTCTCCCATCTCATCTCGCGGAGTAGAAACGGATGAAGCAATAATGTGCTTTGATGAAAACGCTCACCGGAACCCGCCGTCCGAAAGCCGGCTTCAGGCTGCCAAAATCAGCTATCAGCAGCAGTTGTTGCTTGATTGTTTTGATTTTTCACTATTGCGCAACAATCTCAACTATCTTGTTCGGCTTTTGACAGGTAACGCCGGAGTAGTTCAGGTTTCAGGCATTGAAGATATCCGTCAATTAGAGAAAACGGCCACGAAAGATATTTTTGTTGTCAGTGAAAATTTTAAGCAACAATTACGCACAATTTTTACTGATGGCGGCTTACCCGAGTCAGATCCAGTTATTCTGGAACGGATCAGCAAAGCATCAGCATGGTTTAAGGAAAAGTTTACCGAAATTTTTGAGGAATCAGCGCCAAAATTGCACGT
>CAZKDT010000007.1:4993-23866 GCA_964551515.1 uncultured Desulfobacteraceae bacterium
GGTATGTCTTCCTGACAATATTGCTGATCTAAAGAAAATAAATGGAGTAGGCAAGAAAACCATTGAGAAATACGGCAAAGAACTTGTGGAAATAGTTTTGGCCTATCGCAAAAAACACGGAATAGACAAGGTCCTACTGCCGGAGGTCAAAAAACTTCTAAAAGAAAGTGCGGCGGAAGAAAAAGAGGCACGGCATTCCGACACGAAACAGAGAAGTTTCGATATGTTCAATAAAGGATTGACTATTGCCCGGATTGCACAAGAAAGAGGCCTGGTACAATCTACCATTGAAGGACATCTAAGCTTTTTTGTGGAAAAAGGCAAATTGGATATCAACAAGCTGCTTTCACCTGAAAAACAACAGGCCATTGAAAAGGAACTTGCTGTAGATCACAACAATTCCCTCAGTGAAGTAAAAACCGCCCTGGGAGATAACTACTCCTATGGCGAAATCAAAATGATGCTGGCCTGGCAGAAACACCTGGCAGAGACTCTGTGAAAATAGCATGGCAGGAGGAACTGCCGGAGATTTCATAGGATATAGGTGGATTTTTTTGAACGTTCAACATCGAACGTCCAACGTTGAACATCGAATGATGAAATCGCTTCGCTCTGCCGGTTTATAAATTGGTAGAATACCTTATTCAAAATTCGATGTTGGATGTTCATAGCTTTTTAGCTTAATAGTATAGGAGTTCTCGATTTATTGAGTATTAAATCAAGATGTTATAAAAAGTCCGCCTGATAGGGCGCAAAAATAAAAAGCCAGCCTCATCTGAAAATCTATAGTTGTTTCATGACGATTTATATGATAAAAATGATTTTATCATTCGCTTAAAAATAACACAGGCATTCTTCATTTGCCGGTTTACATTTTTTTGATGTTGGTTCTTGCTTTCAAGTATTTCTACCTTATTTACTCATGCACAACAGCCATTACTCTCCGCTTCTTTTGCTCCCTAATACTTTCCGGGCTTTTTATGGAGCTTTTCCGTGCCTGTATCCTACACAGGAGCAGGCAATCAGACCCATTCTGGAAAACAGGGATCTCATTATCCAGTCAGCCACCGGCTCCGGCAAGACCGAGGCTGCGCTGGCTCCTTGCTTAGAACGGATAATCCGCTCCGGATTGACCGAATCAGTCATCTACATCGTACCGACCCGTGCTCTGGCTTTTGATATCCGCCGCCGGTTTGAATCAGTTCTAATCGAACGTCTCGGACTCCGGTTTGCTATTCGTACCGGCGACATCAAACGTGCCGGTGGCGGTTGTCCCGACATCATGCTCACAACACCGGAATCGCTGGACGTGATGCTTGGCAGCTCCAATTCTGATCTGCGGGGTTTTCTCTTGCGGGTCAACACTGTCATCATCGACGAAGTCCATCCGTTTATCCATCAGTATCGAGGACGTCAATTGGTCTATGTGCTGCAACGGTTGGAACGCCGAATCGGCAAACAATTGCAGAAAATCGCTCTGTCCGCGACTATCGCCGATCCCGATGTTGTTATCCGTTTCCTGGGTTTCAGTCCTGATACCGTCCTTCTGATTGAGAATGTCAGCCGTCAAATTCTTCCACGCCTGATTCACCTTAAAAACGATGAACATGAACTGGTGACCTTGCTCGACGATTTATACATGAAATGGAACTATCGGAAAATCCTGATCTTTGCCAACAGCAGGGGCCGGTGTGATAAGATTTTTGGGCTGCTAAACCGGCAAGGGCAATTCATGGGCATGGCTGAACTGCATTACTCCAACCTCAATGTTAGAGAACGACAAATCGTTGAAAAAAGGTTTCGTCAACGGGCCCGGTCGGTTTGTATTGCAACCAGTACACTGGAGCTGGGTATTGATGTAGGTGATGTGGACGCGGTGATTCTCTTTGAGCCGCCGGATTCTGTTGCCACTTTTCTCCAGCGGATTGGCCGGTCTAACCGCCGTCAGGATACGATTCATTTCTGGGGCATCTGCCGTGGTGAACAGGCTGGAAAACAAATGCTGCGTTTTCTGGCCCTGCTGCGTCTCGCAAGTCAGGGCAAGGTGGAATCGCCTTTGCCGAAATATTTACCAAGTGTGCTGAGCCAGCAGGTGATTTCGTGTTTGTACGAAAAAAAGCGGCTCTCCCTTGCTGCGCTTCAAGATCTCTTTTCTTGCAGGACAGGAACAGATGAGGATTCAATTCTCAATGATATATTCCAATCTCTTCTGAAAAAAAACTGGCTTAAAAAGTCCGAGATGAACGGTCTTTATACCGGTGGCTGGCAGTACCGGGATGCATTGCTGGAGCATCGGATCTGGAGCAATTTTCCTGCAAATGAAGAAGAGTACAGGCTTGAGGTGTCGGGCGAATCCGTGGCTGATATTCCTGAATCCATTGTCAAACAATTCGACCCCGGCGACCGGGTACTTCTTGCAGGCCGACGGCTGCGTATTTTATGGATTGATGAGGGGAAATGCAAGCGGGTGCTAACTGAACCTGCTGACCGGATTGATGAAAAAGAGCTGTACTGGCTTGGCATGGGGTGTCACGTTTCCTATGAAGTGGCGCAAGCCATGCGGGACGTGTTGAAATCGGAAAAACCAGGTGAAAATAAGGCAGCGCCGGGGCTTTTTTCTCGTACCCGCAAACTTGTCCGCAATGAGTTAAATAAAGAGAAAAAGGCTGTTGTACTGGATAACGGCATTGAGGTAATCCTTTCTGCCAACGACATGTATCAATACCGAACATTCCTCGGCGTAATCGGCAACTTGATTCTTGAGTGGAGTATCAAAGATAAATTTGCAAATTACATGGAGGATCTTCGTGTGGTATCCGATGAGATTGGTCTGGAATGCTCCCATTGGATTCAATTCGAAAAACTTTCTCTTCCTTTAGAGCCAAAAGACTTTACCGCCTGGATTAATCGTCACTTCAAGGTGATGCGGGCAATGTTCCCTCTAAATGCGTTTTGCGCCACCCTTCCGAAAGAATTAATGCTGCGCGAACTGAACGATTTTATCTATGATAAGCGCCTGATTGTTTTTTTTAAACAATATTTGAGCGGATCATCTGAAATTGTGCAAGGCGATCCCAAAAATCTTGATTTCCGGAACCTTGATCCCATGCGCAGGCATCAGGAGAAAAAAGTCATTGCCTTTCTTGATGCGCCCTCTCACGCGGAACCTTTGCTGACCTGGGAAAAAAATCGCCGGACAACCGACATCCCTTTTTCCATATGTGAAGATGCGCGTTACCGGTCCCGGCCCTTGACCGGAACGATAATCGGTGAATACTTCCGTCATCAACAATGCAGCCGATGGCTGAGCTTTCACTTTCTCCTGCCTGAGCATCTACCGTTCAGGTGTACTCAGGTGGATGATGAACTGACAACCCTGCGCATGGCAAGAGGACTGGAATTTGAAAGAGAAATACTGACTGATTTGCGCAAGCAGAATGAAATCCTTACCATCATTTCAGAAAAAGACGAAACCGGAAAGACGCTGTCGCTCAAAGAGAGGTTTGATGAGACCTGTGCACAATTGCACCGGCTGGCGCAACAAAACTCTCCTGCCGGTAATCTCTATCTTGCGCAGGGTGTTTTGATAATTGATGCTGTTTTGTCTCCATCTCCTGCATTTTTTAACGGGCAAGCCGGCAGAAAAATCTCCATAGACGGGGTTGGTATTCCTGATCTGATCCGGGTGTCACAGGGAAAAGAAAAAACTCTACTTCAGGTCGGGGATATTAAAAGCAGTTCTGTTCCCCGCTACTACCAGAAGTGGCAAGTGGCGTTTTATGCCTTTCTGCTCAAAACATTGATCCATAGCGTCATGGAACGGTTTCAGTCTCTTGCGCCCTCTCGGAATCAATCGTTTGCTAGAGAAGTAAAAGTGGCGGACACCGGTTTTCTGCTTATTCGCTCGCCTCTTAATGACGCTCCACAGCGCCATACCTTTAACCTGCGGCCTTATATGACCACGTTTAAAGCAATTTTTAGAAATCTTAATACGTGCCTCTCCGGTTCTCCATCCAGTACATTCTGGCAAATACAGAAACACTGCACCAACTGCCCTTATTTCGAGTTTTGTTACCAGCAGGCCATGACCAAAGAGGAGGTTCAGTTTCTCCCCCGCATGACGTCCGGTACCCTGCAGAAAATGCGATCTCTCGGCTTAAAAAGTCTTGAGGAAGCCTCGGCATGGTTTGCGTCTTCCAGTCAAAAAAACTCTATTAATACAGAGCAGCAACCTGTATCTTTTCAGAGCCTATCGCCTGACTGCGGCGCAAACGCTTCTTCCGGCAATAGACCACCATTTGCGCCTTTGCAAAGAGAGCGTCTTCAGGGCGCTCTTAATGCGTTGCTCCACAACAAAATTGCCATTGTCAAAAAGAAGACCAGATTGTTTCCCGCTAATATCTCAACGTCCTTTTTTGTGCATCTGCTGCATGACCCGGTTTCGATGCAGCCCTGTGGAATAGGTCTATGTATGCAGAAAAGAGGTGAAGACCTGAAAACATTTACTTGGACAACATTTACCTCGCAGGTAAGCGATAAATTACGGGATGGCACAAGCGCTGACACGGATCGGCGTCAGATCTGGAAGAATTTTTCAAATTGTTTTCAGGAACTTTGGCAAGCTGCTATCGATAATGGGAGGGGGCCACACATTTTCCTTTTCGGAACAGCAGTCAGGCAGGGAATAAAGGATTGGGCCGCGCTTATGGAAGATATGCATGTATGCGGAATTCTTCGTCATGGCCCTAATTCTCATTGGACCGACTTGCGGCAGGTGCTTCAGAAGCATTTTTTGCTTCCACTTCCCGGCAGCATGACTCTTTTTGCCCTGAACCGAATATTAGGACTGGCAGATGAATCGGAAATCCCTGTTCCTGACACTCTTTTTCAGTGGGACGGGCTGCCTGCTGAGGAAATGAACGGCAAGAACAGGAAAGAGATAATCCAGGCATATCTTGCAACCATTCTAAAACTCAAGGCAAAGCTCCAAAAATGGATTTCATCACACCTGGAAAGCGAGTGGAACCAGGAAGAGTGGCGGATTATTCCAGAGGGCGGATCGACCATGGCTGAGGTATATCAAGACTTTATCGAAGCAGAAAAAGCCTGTCAGGAAACAGACATAAAAGCCTTGCAGGAGCTTTCACTCGAAGAGCGGGTGGAACGTTTCAGAGCATTGGGACCCCTTGAGTTTACCGGCACGGTTCTTGATGACGAGGGACGATTTCTTTATATGTTTACCATTGCCGATGATGCCGGAGTTTCCAAATTCCGCCGGGGAGACTTTCTAAAACTGGTTCCTGCCGGTGTCGATGACCTGCAAAGCGGCATGTCTGTAGTCATGGCTCGCTATTCGCCCCAGATCGCCGAGGTGGCCCTGCATTCGCGTCAATACGGTAATATGAGATTGCATAAAGGCATTTCCTACTCCCTGGAAGAAGATGGGGATGACTGGAACACGCCCAAGCTGCTCCAAGTGGTGCAAACCGTTTATTCTACCAGGGTCAGTCATCCTTTGACGGATCTGTTTGCCGGCAAATGGGATTTTGAACAACCCTCTGACTGGCAGGAGTGGGTACGCGGGTGGCTTCAGTCTGAGGGAGCTGTGGCCCGGTTGAATCAGTCGCAGCAACATGCATTGCAATTGCCTTTTCAATACGCATTGAGCCTGATTCAGGGCCCGCCCGGAACAGGCAAGACAAATCTCCTGGGCTGGATTTTGATCGCCTTGATTCGCCACGCACAAACAACCGGCAGCAAGCTTCGTATTGCTGTAAGCGGTTCTACACATCAGGCAATTGACCAGGTGCTGAGCAAGGTGGTTAATCTGGTGAATACTCATAATTTGCAGGATTTTCCGGCACGTTGCGTTAAACTGGGAAGATGGGAAGGCCAGGATCTCGATGAAGAAAATAAAAACATGCAGGTGGAACCGTTGACAGACGCCGGCCAGGCTTTACTCTTTCCTTATCTTATTCTTGGATCGACCGGTTACGGGTTGTATAATATGTTCCAAAACCACAACAACAGCGTTACATTCCCCAAACCATTCGATTGGGTAATCTTTGATGAAGCGTCACAGATGCTGGCGCCTCAGGCCATGCTGAGTTTGATTTACGGCAAAGGTAATTTTATTTTTCTCGGAGATATCCACCAGTTACCGCCGGTAATCCGCTCGGCGACATTCAAGGAAGAGCCGTGGAACGAGACTCTGCATGACGAATTGATTGAAACGGAAGTGCGACGTTCATTGCTCAATATTCTGCTCCGGCGTTATCCGCATCATAGCAAAAAGTTAGATATAACCTATCGGATGAATGCGGAGATCTGCATGTTTCCAAGTCAGACATGGTACGACTCCACGTTACGCCCGGCTCCGGAAAATGCTCGGACCCGGCTCTCGTTGAATGGCCCGTCAAAGAATGACATGATTGATAAGATTATCAATCCGCAAAAACCGGTTGTTCTTGTACTGACGGATCATCAAGGTTGTCATCAGGAGTCAGCGATTGAGACGGAAATAATTGCTCAATTGGCCTGCCGTTTGCTGATAGACAGAGGTGTGGATAAAGAACAATTGGCGCTTATTTCTCCACACCGGGCCCAAAACAACGCAATCGCCCGGCGGCTGAGCGAACTTTCAGGCATGAGCGCTGAGGATTTGCCTTTAATTGACACGGTGGAACGGATTCAGGGCGCTGAACGGGATGTGATCCTGTTTGGCTTTACATGCTCCGACCCTGATCACGTTCTCAGCGAATTTCTGAATAATCCAAACCGATTCAACGTAGCAATGACACGGGCCCGCAAGAAATTGATTATAGCAGGCAGCAAGACCTTCTTTTCAGCTATTGCTGACACAGAAAAACAACTACAGGCTAATGCCTGTTTTAAGGCTTTTTTTGAACACTGCCGCGAAAATGACTGTTGTTTTGAACTCGCGTCATTTGATTTACAGTTGTTAGTTAGTGTCCATCCATAAATGGTCTTTTTGCTTGCCCAGCTTGCCCAATGGAATTTATTTTTCTTTTTATTCCATCGGGGTTAAATCCGTATTTAATATTTAACCGGGGCCCAATCTCTGCGCCTGCCCTGTGAAACTGTTGTGGCTGTCGTTTTACCGGGGTAGGTCCGGGAGATCGTACTGGGGTGGTTATTTTTTTCGCATGCCCCTCCGGGGCGTAGGCCCTACCCTCTCTCCGAGCTGTAGACTCTACGGGCCGGAAGCCGGCCTGTAAGCCCTACGGGCTGGAAGCGGGGCCGGAGGCTTGATCTTGAACAAAAATGCTCATTTATGAATGGACGATAGTTAGTCGATTTTTCCGAGCAAAATAATGCCCGTCCATGAAAAATTCCTTTAGGGTTAATGGTAAATTTTGTGTTGCCGATAAAATTAAAACTGGCTAATATCCTTTTAAAAAACCAATCTTTCGGATTGCATTACCCATTAAAAGGAGGCTGTAAATGAAAGAAAGTTTTTATATTATTCCTGTGGGTGTTATAAAGAAACAGGATGAAAAGGTATGGATTGAGGTATATGAAAAATATAATGAGGCTCTTTCGGGTTTGGACGGATTTTCTCATATAACCGTATGTTACTGGTTTCATGAGAACGACATCCCTGAAAAGAGAAATGTAATGAAAATTCATCCGAGGAGAAATAAGGAAAACCCTTTAACCGGGGTGTTTGCGACTCATTCCCCGTTACGGCCCAATCTGATTGGCATATCCATATGTAAGATACTATCCATACAAGGAAATACGATTCACATTGACAAGATCGATGCATTTGACGGGTCCCCGCTTATTGATATAAAATGTTTCATTCCCAGCAAAGCCTTAAAACAAAATATACAGTTGCCGGAGTGGGTATAAGGACAAGATGATGCTTACGGAACTTTCCGGCCGGATTGAAAGAATTACATACACGAACGACGAGACCGGTTTCACCATTGCCAAAGTAAGAGTTTACGGGCAAAAGAATCTTGTAACCGTTATGGGACACCTTATCTCTGCGGCACCCGGAGAAATCCTCAAAATGCGCGGCGAGTGGGTTAATCATCCTAAATTTGGCGAACAGTTCAAGGTGATAGAATCCAAGACCACGGTTCCGGCAACCGTTTATGGAATTCGAAAGTATCTGGGCTCCGGGCACATCTATACGAGCTTGCCTTTTACATATCTGACTTGATGTTTTAGGGACATTTCTATATAAATGATGTCAGCGAGATAATTGTGGTAACCGTTCACAGGTTCAGGGTTAAGAAAAAAGAAGGCATTGAAGATTCGAAGTTCTCGTTACAAATGTTCAAATTCCCAAGTAATTGCCAATTTGGCTTCAAATTTTGGATTAAGCCTGACGAAATTGACGCTTTTCTCGTAAATACGTATCCCAAATGCAATCCGGGGACGAAAATGGAACCTTGAACCCCTGAACCTTTGAACCCGTGAACGCCTACTAATTGTGTTAATTTGAACCCCGAAGATAGTGCAACCCGGATAACAGAGTGTAAAAAAGGTCCAAGACACAATGAAATGAAAAAATAATTTTTAAGGCTACGGTTAGGTTAAGTTTGTCTTTGGTTGAACAAGGAGGTAATTGATATGACCGGTTGTCGCTGTTCCATAAAAGAGTGTCTGAACAATCCAATCGAATTAAAGATTGATGATAAAGATTTGGATTTTGCGTCAATCAAGCAACTTGCCGATAAGAAAGCAAAAGAGATTGCCTCTCACCCCATGTTGCTTGCCTGGTATAACGGAAAGACCGGTGATTTTGTTCCTAAAGCTGAATGCGGGAGCGGCCCCAAGCCAGGATGGATTGTTTATGCGGAAACAAGGGGCGGGGATATTGTCATTGACATCAATGAGGAGCGGTATGTTTTTATTTATAAATCAATTTCTTGAAAACCTGGTATTCCGGTAAGTTGGAGCTTACCAAAAAATAGCTTGGCCAACCCAAAAGCTAGAACCTTTGAACCTCTGAACCCAGGACCTTCAAACCTATCCTATCCGTTTTTTCCCCGACTGTCCGGGACAAATTCCCGACACTGGGTATTCTTACCACCAAAATGAATCCATCCCTCTATGGACAGAATAATTTAGACTCTGATAATTTCCATTTTTAAGACAGAATCAATATCTAACCAAATCATAGGACAATCAGATGATGAGCAATTTTCCAACCAATCCCAGGGTTCTTATCGTAACGCCGGAGATTACTTATCTTCCCAAAGGCATGGGTAATATTTCCAACGGCTTGAATGCCAAGGCCGGAGGCCTTGCGGATGTCTCGGCAGCGTTGATAAATGAGCTTTATGGCCAGGGCGCTGACATCCATGTGGCCCTGCCGGATTACCGCACCATCTTTGGCGGTCAATCGCCGCCAATTGTTAGAAGGGAGCTGAAAACCATACGGAGCAGGGTGCCGGACGAAAGGATTCACCTGGCCCAGGACAGGGCTTTTTTCTATCGTAATCATATCTATTCGGGGAATGAGATTAAAAATATCAGAATTTCACTGGCGTTTCAACGAGAGGTGATTAACAATATTGTTCCTCGGGTTCAGCCGGATCTTATCCATTGCAATGACTGGATGACCGGTCTGATTCCGGCCATGGCCAGACAATTGGGTATTCCCTGCCTGTTTACCATCCACAACATCCATACGGTTAAAACCACTCTTTCCGAAATCGAGGACAGGGGTATCGACGGTGCTTCGTTCTGGCAAAACTTTTATTATGAATATTTACCAACTAGTTATGAAAATACCAGAGATTCCATCCCGGTAGACTTTCTCACCAGCGGGGCTTTTGCCGCCCATTTTGTGAATCTTGTGAGTCCCACCTTCCTGAAGGAAATGGTTGAAGGTCGGCACGGTTTTGTAAAAAACTCCATACAATGTGAACTTGCCAATAAACATAACGCCGGATGTGCTGTGGGTATTCTAAACGCGCCTGATTCTTCCTATAATCCATGCACAGATGAAGCCTTGCCGTATAACTATTCGGCAAAAAATCATGTGGGTGGAAAAAAGACCAATAAACGCATCCTACAAAAAACCTTAGGTTTAATTCAGGAACCACAGGCGCCCCTTTTTTTCTGGCCTTCTCGTTTGGATCCGGTTCAAAAGGGATGCCAGTTGCTGGCTGAGATCCTTTATAACGTGGTTTCCCGTTACCTGGAACAAAATTTAGAGATGGTTTTTGTGGCAGACGGAGAATATCAAAGGCATTTTGAAGACATCGTTCGATTCCATAATTTGTCAGATCGAGTGGCCGTATGCAGCTTCAATGAACGATTGGCGCGTCTGGCCTACGGGGCTTCGGATTTTGTATTGATGCCGTCGAGTTTTGAACCTTGCGGCCTTCCGCAGATGATCGGTCCTATTTATGGGGCTCTTCCGGTCGCCCACGATACGGGCGGGATTCATGATACGGTTACCCACCTGGACCTAGATAACAATACCGGCAACGGTTTTCTGTTCAACACATTCGACCCGGGAGGTCTATCCTGGGCGATTGATCAAGCCATGCAATTTTACCTGGTGCCCGCAAAAGAAAAGAAAAAGCAGGTCAAACGGATAATGATGCAAGGCGCTGCTACATTTAATCACAAGGTGACCGCACAACATTACATAGATCTTTATGAAAAAATGCTACAGCGGCCCCTGGTTAAAAGGCAAAATACAGAACCAATTGGAATAACTGCCAATTCTGACAAAAAAGCACATAATGAACAAAAATTTTCTGATGCCAAGTCCCATGGGATCACGTCAGATCGTGCAGATCAGCAGAACATTATTAGTTTATCGAAAAACAGGCGGCCCATTGAGAAACGACAGCCGAAATTGCTTCGAGTAAATGAATAACCCGGGCACTAAATGCATTGCAACAACCATATCCGTCTAATGGTCAAATAAATATCTGCTGCCCATCTTTTTATCAAAAAAATCCTTAAAATCGAACCAAAAAATAGCGCAATTCAAGGCAAAAAAGGGTGTTGCTTTTAACACCCACTCTTGTTAAGAAGCATGCATTTTCAGACTTGGATATATTTAGAACATAGTTGAAGATATTTATGGCGTATTTTAGAAAATTTTTCCCTCTTATCGCATTTCTGATTTTTGGCAGCGGTGCAGTCCTTCTGTGGCAAAATCAAAACAAGCATAAACAACGGCTTGTCGTGCGACATATGGAAACGTCTTCGGAGCAAATACGGATTCGTGTCGAAGGTCTGATGAACGCCCGCATGGCTTCTCTTGAAATATTGGCCGATAGATGGGTGGAAAGAACCCCGCCTGACTTTAGTCAAAAACGTTTTCTTGAGTTTGCCGAAAATTTTTACACCCATTACCCCGGTTTTACGAGAATCAACTGGATCGACCCCGAGGGGGTTGTTCGCTGGGTATTCCCCAGGAAAAGCAATGAAGATTTCATCGGGAACATGGTTTATGAACATCTGAATTCTCGGGTGTGGGATGCATTTCAAGAGGCCGGGAAGCATCTTAAATATGTGGCCACCCCTTGTACTGAACTTATTCAGGGAGGACTGGGTTTCCATACCTTCCGGCCGCTGATTTATACCGGCCGGGTGCAAGGTTATCTGAACGGTGTATTTCAGGTCAAACGGGTTATGGACACCTGTTTGGCCAAGAATATACTCACGGAGTTTTGGATCAGTGTTTACGAAGCGGATCGACGGATTTATACGAATGAAGAACAGAGCCCCAGCAATGCGGGAAAGCGTAATTTGCACGTGCTTCGAGAGATCCGTTTCCCCGGAAAAACCTGGCAATTGGAACTTTCCCCTAAGGCCGCTCTTTATCCGTCCGGACTGGTTCGGAACCCCTGGCTTCTGGCTTTCGGCATGTTTATCTCCGCAATTCTTGCGCTGCTCCTTCATTTTCTCAATCATCGAATGCAAATGTACCGGCAGGCCAGAGACCATGCCCTTCATGAAGTCAGTGAACGAAAACGGGCCCAAGAGGCGTTAAAGAAAAATGAAAAAAAGTTGGAGGCCCTGCTCAAGGAACTTGCCGCCAAAAACGCGGAACTTGAAACCTTTATATTCTCGGTTTCCCATGACCTGAAAACGCCCATTGTTACCATTGAGGGGTTTATGGGGGCTTTGCGTGAAGATTTTGGAAACCTGATCCCTGAAGATTGCGAAAGATACCTGAATTATATCGGTGATGCGACCCAAAAGATGGAGATTTTGATTAACGACTTGCTGGAACTCTCCCATATTGGCCGGTTAACGGTAAAAAAGAGCGAATTCCCTTTGGCGGATCTCATGGAAGAAGTTATTGCAATGCTTCAACCTCAGATCGAGGCAAAAGGGGTTCAAATTACCGTTTCAGAAGACCTTCCGTTGGTTTATGGTGAAAAAAAGCGATTGGCTCAGGTTATTGAGAACCTGTTATCCAATGCAATTAAATATATTGGCAAGGAAAACCCCTCTCCCCAAATTGAGGTAGGGCTTCAAGAGCAGGATGACCAGAAGGTGATCTTTGTCAAAGATAACGGAATTGGTATTGAAAAAGCATATTTTGAAAAGATTTTCCAGGTATTTCAGCGGCTGCCGTCCGCAAAAAAGATTGAACAAGGAACCGGTATTGGACTGGCCATCGTAAAACGGGTTATCCAATACCATGGCGGCAAAGTCTGGCTGAAATCCGAGCCGGGGAAAGGGGCCACCTTTTTTTTCACTCTAAAAAACAAGGAGGCTTGAACATATGGATTACGAACCCTCAAATATTTTGCTTGTGGAAGATGAGGAGGCTCACGCGGAACTCACCAAACGGGCCATTCGAAAGGCGGGAAATGCCAACCGGTTAGACATTGTTTCCAATGGAGAGCAGGCCCTGGACTATCTTTACAATCGTAAAACGTATGCGGATAAAGAAAAATATCCTGTTCCGGGTTTGATCCTACTGGATATTAAGCTGCCGGGTATCGATGGGATAGATGTCCTCAAGAAGATCAAGGAAGATCCTGATTTGAAACGGATTCCGGTGATTATGCTCACCACCTCGGAACGGGAGGACGATATCGTTCGATCCTATGAAAATTATGCCAACAGCTACCTGACAAAGCCCGTAGGCTTTAAGGCCTTTGAAGAAAAAATTGCCCACCTTGATTTTTACTGGATGATTCTGAACAAGCCGCCCGTGGTTGAAGACTGAACCTTTCTAAAAACTAAAGGCTCTAAGAAGAAAAATTCCGGGAGTTTTAACTGTGGAAACGTTAACCGTCATAATCATTGAAGATGAAGAAGCTCATTTCAGCCTCATGAAGCGGGCCATTGCCCGGGAGTTTTCATCCGCTTCGGTGGTTCATTTTATGGACGCAACCACCTGCCTTGAACAGCTTGATCAAATCAATCCCACGGTTATTATAACGGATTACCTTATGCCCGGCATGAATGGCATTGAGTTTTTGGAAATTTTAAATCAACAGAATATAGACGCCCCGGTTATTATGATCACCGGCCAGGGAGACGAGAACATTGCGGTGCGCGCCATTAAATCCGGTGCCAAAGATTATTTGGTTAAGTCCGGGGACTTTTTTACCTTGCTGCCCAGTGTTATTGAGAGAGTGGTTCGCGAAAAGAAGCTTAAGCAATCTCTGCATGCATCCGAAAGACGATTTCAGGATCTGGCTGAAAGCACAATCAATTGGTTGTGGGAGATGGATGTGCACGGCAAATATGTCTATTCAAACCCTGTTGTAGGAATATTATTGGGCTATCAACCTGATGAAGTGATTGGTAAATATTTCTATGAGTTCTTCTCTGACCAACATAAAACAGTAATAAAAAATAGAATGTTTCAAATTATGGAGCACCTGGAAGCCATAAGGTTCTTTGAAGCTCATCTCATTCGAAAGGATGGACTTGAAATCATTATGGAGACAAATGGGGTTCCGTTTTTCGATGACCAAGGAAACCTTTTGGGCTACCGCGGTATCAGTCAGGATATTAGTGAACGAAAACGAACCGAAACCCATATTCGCAATCTTTCACAACAATTAATCAACGCACAGGAAACCGAGCGTCAGATGATTTCCTATGAACTCCATGACAGGGTGGCACAAGACCTTTCGGTTTCAAAAATTGAGTGTTATATGCTTTTAAAGCATGAGCCGGGGTTACAATCCCATGTAAAGGAAAAATTGCTGGCAATTTCAAACTGCCTTCAAGGAGTCATCACCTCCGTCCGGGATCTTTCATATGACCTTCGTCCTCCGGTTCTGGCGGATATGGGCATTGCAGAGGCACTTGAGATCTATTGTGAAGAGTTCTCTAAAAAAAACGGACTGGAAATTGACTTTCAATCGGCCGGGTTACACTCGTTTAACCTGGATTCTAATATCGAAATCCATCTTTACCGTTTGGTTCAGGAAGGTCTGAACAATATTCGTAAGCATGCCCATGCCACCCAGGCGAACATCATGCTGATGGGCGCATCTCCGAATATCATTCTTTCCATTGAAGACAACGGCAAAGGTTTTAATCTAAAAACTCGAGAGCCTGCATTAGTTAATGAGAAACGGATGGGCCTACAAAACATGAAACAAAGGGTCAACCTGTTTCAAGGGCAAGTGACCATTCAATCACGCCCCATGCGGGGAACCAAAATATTGATAAAAATTCCTTTTAAGAGGCAAAAAAGTGAGTCTAAAACAGCGCATATTAATCATTGACGACCATCCTTTGTTCCGGGAAGGCATTAAGACGATCATCGGTCAAAGCCCCAAGTATGAAATCGTCGGAGAGGCAGGCACCGGGCAGAACGGACTTCAACTGGTAAAAGAACTCAAGCCCGATCTGGTGTTGTTGGATATGGCCCTGCCGGATATTAAAGGTCTTGTGCTGATCGGTGATATTTTAAAAGTTTCTTCCAAAATACGGGTATTGGTTGTGAGCATGCATTCCAAAATAGACTATATTGTAAAATCATTTCAGTCCGGCGCCATGGGCTATTTGATAAAAGACTCGGCTGCGGATAAGCTCCTGGAGGGAATTGAATATGTGCTGAAAGGGCATTATTTTATGGATACGTCGGTTTCCCATAAAGTAATAAACAAGCTTATTGGATTGCCGGAAAAGCAGATCGCTGTTACGGGCAGCAGCTACGACTTGCTGACCGCTCGCGAGCAGGAGGTCATGATTTTGCTGGCTGAAGGGCTGTCCACCAGCCGGATTGCCGATAAGCTTTGTATCAGTCCCAAAACCGTGGAAAACCACCGTCACAATATTATGCGAAAGCTTGAGGTGCATAGCATCGTTGAGCTGACCCGCCATGCTGCAAAGCTCGGCCTTATCGACATTGATTTATGGAAAGAATAGTTTACTGCCCCCTAAATTCCTTCTCAATACATTTCGCCTAATCCTATCGGCGATTCACTCCCTGCTGTATGGGGAAAAGTCCCTCCTAGGGAATTTCCTCAGAAAAAATGAACCTTTCCCTTTATGGACAAAGTTAATAAAGCCGGTAATAAATAATTTATCGATACGTTTTCTTTATTACACAAAACATTATGTTTTCACCGGAGCGTTTTTTAAAGGAAGCGCTTCGACTCATGATTTCAGATTAGCGGCTGTATTAAAAGAGTTGGCAAAGCAAGACAAGATCTTAAATAAAGAAATGAGATATGGAAGATAGGAAGAACAGTGACTCAAGCGGCAATTACCCGGATATAACGAATCTCATTCGAAGCGTTCAGCATCTTGAGGGAAATCCGGATTGTTTTGGAAAGTCGGACGGAAACTGTGAGCGTTTGGACTGTCCCTGGCGCGAATTGTGCCTGAAGATATCGCAAAAAGAAAGGTCACGGAATTAGGGGGGAGATCCACGGAAATGAATGCAAAATTGGTAATGTGCCATCAGAGGGTTTTGTTTTTGGAAAATACACAAAAAGAGAACAGACGAATTTTAGTGGTTGATGATGATCATGACAACCTGGAATTTTTATCCGATCTGATCGTTAACTTGGGATTTGACGTGGTTACCGCCGGCAGTGGGATTCAAGGGTTACATAGGGTTGTCAACAGCGATTTTGATCTCGTATTCATGGATTCTAAAATGATTTTAAAAGACGGCTTCAGTCTGGCCTATCATACTAAGGCCAGATTCCCCGAAATTCCCGTTGTCATGTTGGTGGGCCGGGACAAACAAGACCGGGCGGAGGAAAAAGAGGGATGCTGCATTGACTATTTGCTCTTTAAGCCCTTTGGATTCAAAGACATTCAATTCACCATCCGGAAAATTTTTGACACATGGTCAAACAAAAAACACGTGGTTTCTATCACAAATGAATCTTGTGCCGTCCGTCTATGCGGACAAGGAATTGTTATCTGAGGATAAGGTGGAGGACAAAATGGCCAGCATCTTAATTGTAGATGATCAACCCCATGTTCGAAAACTGGTTTCAAAGTCGTTAACTTCTGACGGCTACCAAGTTGCGACGATTGATGATACTTCTTTGACAGGAGAATATATTCGAAAGCTTCAATTGGATTTGCTGCTTTTGAATTGTCTTTCAGAAGGATTTGACAGTTTCGAGCTTCTCATGGATATCAAGCGCGAAGACCCGAAATTTCCGGTACTTGTCTACGTAATAAAAAGTCTTAAAGCAATCGACAGTCTCAAGGAAGCGATAACCGGAGTTGTAAATGAAAACCGGTTGCCTAATCGGACAAGAAATTTAAATTCGTTTAACATGGGAATGACATTACCAACATGAAAGCGTTATTGTTTGGCAGGTACTCTGAACTTTACAGTTTGTAAAAAAGGCTGACATCGATTTATTGCAAAATTTAATGACAATACCTCTAGTGGCAAATATTTGTCCTTATATCAAAAAGTTAAATATATATTTCAGGGCGTTCCGTTTTGGTATGGTTATTGCTCTAAAGAAAATGTAAAGCATACACCCGGAGGCACTGAGAAGTTAAAACATTTTTTATAACCATCAGCAAGTAAAGGAGGCGTGTTATGGTAGAAGTTAACGATTTTAAAAATTAGATGTATTTAATGTATTTTCAGAAAATCAGTTGGCAGAACTGGCTGAAATCACAGAAAGAAAAAAATTCAATGCGGGTGCTCATGTTTACGAGAGAGGTAAACGGGCCGATCACATTTTTGTGGTCATCAATGGATTGGTGAGCCTAAACAGATTCGAACCCGGGGATAAAATAGGAATTTCTTTTGAGAAGCGAGAAAAAGGCGAATTTTTTGGCACAGCCTGCTTCATGAAACCGCAGGAATATACACTAACGGCAGTTTGCACGGAAGACTCAGAGGTGTTGGCGGTTGATGCAGACAAATTGCTCAACCTTTGCGAAGCCGATCCTGATCTGGGATATAAATTTCTAAAGGAGGTCGCAAAGGTTTATTTTGAGCGGTATAAAATTGCAAAAAGGCAAATCCATGAAATGGTCAAAGCGCCCACGATTATAACGGCCCTGCCGGGATAAATCTTTTGCTTGGCAAGAAAAAAAGGATAATAACCTGAATGTTGCTCGAGTCGAGGGCTTGCCCTCCGAACCAACCTCATCACCTTCACGCAGCTACGTCATTTAAACAGGTAATTACTTGGAATTAATAAAGTTACTGGCTTATAAAAATCATGGAAATTCCGAGCACCAAAATACAAATCTTTTACCCTGTTAAATAATGCTTCGCATTAAATCTACGATTTATTTAACAGGGCAAACAAATCTCAATGACCGAAATTCAAAATTCAAAACAGATAGAATGATGGCGAGACATCCAATAAGTGATTGAAATGTTTTGGTCATTGGAATTTGTAATTTTGATATTGTTTGTAATTTGAGTATTGTGATTTGGGATTTTAGTGCCGTATCCCGGATAGCAAATCGCTTCTATCTGAATAAGTTAGAGTTGACTTTGACGAATCCCTGACATGTCCCATAACTATCTTGCCTTTTATCTTCCGACCTGTTATTTTTATTAAATTTTAAAGCACCTTTTGAAAATTCAAAGAACAGATTATACAAGTGGCATGTTATGATAATTCAACGTCTCGGAAATTTTATAACCTGCCAAAATGACCCGTCTTTTAATAGCAACCTGCTTGTACCGCTATGAAAGAATGGAATGATGGAATGATGACCTCCTGTTCGGAGAAAATTCCCTAACCCCATGTTATTTTACATCAATTTTTTGGAGGCTTAATTATGAAAAAGTCAATTGGCAGAAAAACAATAATCTATCCTTCTCCTGTTCTTATTGTTGCAACGTATGACAAAACAGGAAAACCAAATGCTATGACCGCTGCCTGGGGAGGGATTTGCTGCTCCGAACCCCCATGTGTTACGGTATCGCTGAGAAAAGCAACATACAGCTATGGTAATATTGTAGAAAACAAAGCATATACTATAAATATTCCTTCCGAAAAATATGTTAAGGAATGTGATTATTTTGGAACGGTATCCGGTAAAAAATCGGATAAATTTTCAGCCACGGGTCTTACGCCTATAAGAAGTGATTTGGTCGCCGCGCCATATATAAAAGAATTTCCGTTTATATTAGAATGTAAGCTTCTTCATACATTCGAAATCGGATTACATACTCAATTTGTTGGTGAAATTGTTGATGTAAAAGTTGATGAGAGTGTAATGGATGCAAATGGAAATCCTGATATAGAAAAGGTTAAACCTATTATATATGCGACTTCATCTAAATCCTATCATGGCGTCGGAAAAAATATTGGGGATGCATGGTCAGTTGGAAAAGACATTCGGGACATCAATAAGTAGGTAAATAACGTTTCAATAAGAGCACCAGCGGGTGTAAATCAAGATTGTTGGTGATTTAGCTCAAGCAATCCAGGTGTCAGTGTTCAG
>CAZKDT010000008.1:0-21063 GCA_964551515.1 uncultured Desulfobacteraceae bacterium
CTGATCGAGCATTTCAGAAATTTATTAATTGTCAAAATGGTGGAAAAAAGTGACAGGCTGGTGGATATCCCATCACATGAAACAGACCTAATGCTTGATCAGGTTAAGGAAGTTACCAGAACCTTTTTGAATCAAATATTAGATCTGCTCTTTAAAGAAGAAATTTTCATATTAAATTCAACGCAGCCAAGACTGGCCATTGAAATGGTTTTTATTAAGATGTTTCAGATGAAACCTGTCTTGCCTATCGATGTTCTCATTGAAAAGCTTGACAATTTGAGAAAAGACATCTTTAAACCCCGGACAACTTTTCGTGATACTGAAAACAGGCCCATGTTCAAGGATAACGAAGAAAATTCGATAAAAATATCAGTTGAAGCATCGGGTACTGCAGAATCCATAGAACCTTTTACTTCAACACCTCCTGATTTGAATGAAAATATTGACAGTATCTGGCAAAAACTTTTAGCAACTTTCTCAGAAAAGTACCCTTCCCTGGCCGCAAATCTGAAATATTCTTCTATAAAAAGCCTGGTCGGTCATCGTCTGGAAATCGAGGTGAACGGAAACGATTTTAATATAAAGATGCTTCGGCGTGATAAAAACAACGCGATTATAAAAAAAGTATGCAGCGATTTTTTTGGCAAAGACATGGAAATAATTATAGCCACAAAAAAAACACAAAACCTTGAAGAACAGAGCAAAAAAAGCCACGCAGAACGTTTAAAACAGGAGGCATTAAGCCATCCTCTTGTTACGGATACTTTAGATATTTTCAACGGCAATGTCGTTGACGTTAAGATTTTATAGGAGGTGTTTAAATGAAAAGCATGGGAAAAATGATGAAACAGGCCCAGCAACTTCAGTCCAAGATGTTAAGACTACAGGAAGAGATGGCAGATAAAACAGTTGAGACAACTTCCGGTGGAGGTATGGTAAAAGTTGTAGCCAATGGTCGGCAACAGGTATTATCTGTTCAGATAGAAAAAGAAGTTGTTGATCCTGACGATGTGGAAATGCTTCAGGATCTTATACTTGCAGCCATAAATGACGCTTTAATAAAATCACAGGAAATGGCCACAGAAGAAATGAGCAAACTCACTGGCGGTCTTAATATACCTGGTTTGATGTAGTTTATTTATTTATAGAATTTTGTTCCTTTTATAAAAAATAAATTCTAAACATTATAATTTTTTTTGTAGCAACTATTTGAATATTTAAGGAATAAACCTGATGAAATATTGATATGGTTTCTCAATTATTCAATTTTTAATCCTGTTCGGTGCTTTCCAAGTTGGAGGCCAGCTTGTTCTTGTCAGGGAAATAGCCACTATGAGTTACTATCCACCACCGATTCTGAAATTGATCAAACACCTTTCCAAACTTCCGGGCATAGGAGAAAAGACTGCCGAAAGACTTGCTATGCATATACTCCGCGCGCCGCGCAAGGAGGCGGAACAGCTTTCAAGCAGCATTGTTGAGGTAAAAGATAAAATAAGATTATGTTCTATCTGTTTTGGTCTGAGCGACACCGATATTTGTAATATCTGTAGTGACCCGACAAGAACTTCCTCATTATTATGTGTGGTAGAGCAGCCTGCCGATATGGTCGCTATTGAAAAATCAGGGGCTTTTACCGGATTGTATCATATCCTTGAAGGCGTTCTTTCTCCCATGGACGGCATCGGGCCCGATAACATCAGAATCAAAGAACTTACCTCAAGGATAGTGAAAGGAGGAATCAAAGAGGTTGTTCTTGCAACAAGCACGAATTTGGAAGGCGAAGCCACTGCAGCCTATATTGCAGATCGTATAGAGAATTACCCGATCAAAGTGACGCGAATCGCATCCGGCGTTCCTATTGGAGGCGATTTAAAATATGTGGATCAGATTACCCTGAAAAAGGCTATGGAAACCCGGCATGCCGTATAAGGATGTAACACCGTCAGATATTTTCAAATGCCTGCAATGTAGCGAGTGTTGTAAGGGATATGGGGGCACATTTGTAACCGATAAAGAAATTAAGGCCATCGCGGATTATCTTCATATCGATTCTGAGAGTTTTGTTGATAATTACTGCCAGGTGTCGGGGAAGAAACCGGTTTTAGCACAGGGCAAAAATGGGTATTGCATATTCTGGGACGGACTATGCACAATTCATCCAGTCAAACCCCGGATGTGCAAAGAGTGGCCTTTTATAAAAAGCGTACTGGTTGATATAAACAACTGGCACATCATGGCTGCATTTTGTCCGGGCATTCGAACAGATTTACCTGACAGCGTTATCAAGGAATGTGTCCGCAAAGAACGTACAAAAAGTCTATAACAACTTCCAGTTCTTTATATCTGATAGTTTGTAAACAGTGTTCCCTGCCTGGTCCGAAATTATCCTGCGGAGAATATTTCTTGTTTCAAGATCTTTCAAACCTTCAAGTAACGACGCTCGGGTACTGTTCCACATTTCAGAAAGTTTCTTGGTCGATATCTTCGTGTCAGTGTCTGTAAGACTGCAGCACATCAGATATACTGAAACCGTCTCCACCGAAAGTCCCAGTTTAAAAATCTTCTGGCTCATGGCCGAAGCTTGATTTTGTGAATTCATCGATGCACCTTAATTTTGGTTAGTTGTTATTTATGGTCTGCCATAAAAAACAAATAAATATAATCCTATCAAAAAAAAGTCAAATGATCACACCTAAAAGCAGCGACTTGCTTTGATAGTCATGGAAAGGATAATAATGATTGGAGTATTCGACTCAGGAATAGGGGGACTTACCGTTGTTCGGTCACTGATGAAGCAACTCCCCGACTATGATATTATCTATTTTGGCGATACTGCTCGTACGCCATACGGAAGCAAGAGCCCCGAAACTGTGGTCGGGTATGCTCTCGAAAATACAGAGTTCCTTTTAAAGCAGGGTGCAAAAATTATTGTAATGGCCTGCAATACTGCTTCAAGTGTGGCTTCTGATCGTGTGGCTGAAAACTTTGATATTCCTATATTCGAAGTTATATCTCCGGCATCAGCAAAAGCAATTGAAAGTTCCAAGAATCTAATCGTCGGAATTATCGGAACGCGGGCAACGGTAACAAGCGGCATTTACGAAGAAAAAATCAAGGCAATGAAACCTAAGGCAAAGGTCTATTCCGTTGCCTGTCCGCTTCTGGTTCCTTTGGTAGAAGAGGGATGGCTGAAAAAACCCGAAACGGTGATGATAATTAAAAAATATCTTCATCCTTTAAAAATAAGGCAGATAGACACGCTTATTCTGGGTTGCACCCATTATCCTCTTTTAATAGATAAAATTCAAAAAAAAATTGGTAAAAATGTAACCGTCATCGACTCTTCCATTGCTCTTGCAGAAAATGTAAAGGATTTTTTGGACACGCATCCTAACGTTGACAATTTACTGGGCAAAAAAGGAGCGTTCCGGCTCTTTGTGTCAGATGTCACCGAACAGTTTGAAAAAACAGCCGAATCCACACTTAAAAAGAAGGTTTTGCTTGAGCATATAAAATTGTAGAACTGGAATATGCAAAGAAAAGGCGCGCCATTATCGTTCGATGGAGAGCCTTTTGTTCCCTATTCTTTTATAACCGTTTGGTCCTTTGAAACAATTCGATTTCAAACGAGCTTTAAATATGATTAAATTTTATGTCCCGCTTTTATCAGAATCTGAAGAAGGTAATCTGTCTGAATAATGTGTTAAGCCAAATTTTCAGCCGGCACAGCAATTAAAGTGACCATGGCTTTTGATATTAGTTTTTCATGGCCTTGAGATACAGAAAAAACTTCAGATTCCGATACTTTGATTTTTTTGCCGTTATTAATGACTTTTGAACGACAGATCATCAATTCGCCAACCGCAGGTTTAAAGTAATTAATTTTGAACTCAATGGTCAGGATTCGATACTTATCAGAAACAGTGGTAAAAGCAGCGTAACCGGCTGTATGATCCGCCATGGTCGCAATGACACCGGCATGCACAAAGCCGTCTTGTTGCTGGTGGACCGAACAAATTTTTAAACGGGATTCAAATATCCCGTAAGCCACTCTCTCAACTTCAAACCCGCAGTTAGCCGGAAAGCCTTGGACATAATCTTTTTTTAAAAATTCAAATCTTTCCATTTTAACCTATTGAAAAGCCGGATTTGGTTTCTGGTTGAATATAATATATTTTTGAGTAAACCCTAAGTCGATATTTTCGAAAAATCTGCTATGTTTTCAAACAGATCTGCTATGTGCTTGAGCAAGCTAAGTCTGTTGTTACGTATTTTTGTCTCCTTTGCCATGACTAAAACCCCATCAAAAAAAGCATCTACCGGACCGCGAAGAGAGGCGATCTCGTGCAGTGCCTGTCCCGGATCTCCCTTCTTCAGATTGACCGAAACGTTGTCTTTGACTGCTTGATATGCCGAATAAAGGGCGGATTCGGAATCATGCTCAAACAGGTCTTCCTTGATCGGTTTTGCTTTAAAGCCCTTCACTTTTTTGATGATATTGACAACACGTTTGAATGCAACAGCCAGGGGTTCAAAATCGGGTGCGGTCTTCAGATTTTGAAGTGCCCTGGCTCTGTTCCAGACATCCGGAACATTATCCACCGACACACTCACAACGGCCTGAATGACGTCTTTTGAAAATCCTTCTTCCGCCAGTAAATGTGTCATACGGTTTTGTATAAATGTGTTTACCGGTCCGGCTATTTCCCGAATCTTTCTGACGCCTTTTACACCGTATAGGTTTAGACTCTTCTCGATCACCCCTTTCAAAGAAAATGAAAAGTTTTTATCGATTAAGATTTGGATCAAACCGATGCCCTGCCGCCGAAGCGCATATGGATCGGAAGCGCCGGTGGGAATGAGTCCTACGGAAAAAAATCCGCAGATGTTATCAATCTTGTCGGCAATCGCAAGAATCCCACCCGCCCTAGTTTCAGGAAGTTTACCCCCTGAATAAATCGGTCGGTAATGTTCTTCAATTGCTGTAGCCACTTCAACGGGTTCATTTGTAACAGAAGCGTAAACCCTGCCCATAATCCCCTGTAGTTTGGGAAATTCAACCACAACATGGCTAACCAGATCAGCCTTGCATAACCAGGCAGCCCGGGCAACATGCTTTTTCAAATCCGAGCCCTTTTCAACCTTATCTGCCAAAAATCTCCCAATTTTTTGAAGACGCATAATCTTTTCATGCATGGACCCGAGTTTGGCCTGGAAAAGAACGCCTTTCAGTTTTTCGACCCTGTCTTTGGAGGAATACTCCAGATCACTTTTATAAAAGAATTGAGCATCTGCAAGACGGGCTCTGAGCACCCATTCATGACCGGTTGACACCAGGTCCATATCTTGAGTGCGGGTATTGTTTACCGCTACAAAGCAGGGCATGAGATTTCCCTTATCGTCTATCACGGCAAAATACTTTTGATGTTCTCTCATGGCGGTAATCAGTATTTCACTGGGGACTTCCAGAAACTTTTTGTCGAATTTGCCGGCCGTAGCCACAGGATACTCGACCAGATTCTTTACAATCTCTACCAGTTCATCATCAGGCAAGATCTTGCCGCCAACTTTTTTTGCGGCTTTCTCGATCTCTTTCTCAAGACTTTTTTTGCGCCCTTGAAGATCGGCCAGCACCTTGGCGGAACGTAAGGTCTTAATATAGTCCTTGGGGCTGGAAATCTTTAGTTTGATATTATTCATAAAATAATGTCCACGAGTATATCTTCCGCTTTTTATATCTCCCAAGGTAAAAGGAATTATTTTCTCTCCCAAAAGGGATAGGATCGAATGTATGGGTCTGGCAAATTGAATATCAAGTTCCGCCCATTTCATAGTCTTAGGAAATGGTGTGGCAAGAATCACTTTCGGCAGGATGTTTTTTAGTAACGTCCGGGTTGGAAGCCCGCGTTCCGTAACTTTTGCACACAAATAGCGGCCCTTATTCGTATTCTTTACGGTTAAAGCATTTACCAAAACCCCGACCTTTTCAGCGAATTTTTTTGCTGCCATAGTGGGTTGGCCCTTTTCATTAAATGCAACCTTTTCAGGAGGCCCCACGATTTCCGAAATAAGGGGTTTTTGTTTGGCTGCAACTTTTTTTACTTCCACTGCAAGCCGTCTCGGGGTCGCAAAAAGCCTGGCGCTGCCGTGGCTAATACGGGCATCGGTCATTTTTTGCAACAGCATTGAGGATATTACATTTAGCGCAGGTTCAATGTAACCTGCCGGTATCTCTTCCGTACCTATCTCAAGCAATAAAGTTTCCATATCCACCTCTGTTTTCATTTAATCTAATGCAAAAACTAAATTGGAGTAATCATAAGTCACGCACCATTAATCTTGTATCAATTATTAAACATCATCTTATAAACGAAACCGCCCTTAATCTCGAAACCGCCCTTAATCTCATTTTTCCTTCTTGATCAGGAGGGGATATCCCATCTTCTTTCTTTGCTCCAGATATCCTTCTGCACAGGCTCTGGCAAGATTTCTTATGCGCCCGATATAACTGGTTCTCTCCATAACGCTGATGGCGCCGCGAGCATCCAAAAGGTTAAATGTATGTGAACATTTCAAGCAGTATTCATAAGAAGGAAGAACCAACTTTTCTTTAATCATGCGATCGGCTTCCGCCTCGTACTTATCAAAAAACTCAAGCAGCATTCCCACATCTGCTTTCTCAAAATTATAAGTTGACTGTTCCACTTCCTGTTGATGATGGACATGTCCATAGGTAATATCATCGTTCCATTTCAAATCATAAACGTTGTCAACACCTTGCAGATACATGGCAATACGTTCCAATCCGTAAGTGAGTTCCACAGATATGGGAAACAATTCAACACTACCACACAACTGAAAATAGGTAAACTGGGTAATCTCCATACCATCCAGCCAAACTTCCCATCCAAGACCGGATGCACCAAGGGTGGGAGATTCCCAATCGTCTTCCACAAACCTTATGTCATGTTCAAGGGGATCAATCCCAAGTACTTTAAGGCTATTCAAATACTGATTCTGCACGTCATAAGGAGAAGGTTTCAGTATTACCTGATACTGATAGTAATGCTGCAACCGATTCGGGTTCTCACCGTAACGACCGTCTGTGGGTCGCCGGGAAGGCTGAACATAAGCGACATTCCATGGCTCAGGACCAAGAGCCCTGAGCAGAGTAGCCGGATGAAATGTTCCGGCGCCAACTTCAATATCATAAGGTTGGGCCACAACACACCCCTTTTGAGCCCAGAACTTCTCTAACGACATAATAACATCCTGAAAATTCATTTCTTTCCCCTCATTAATTCGTTGTTATATAGTACCCGAACAAAAACTAAGATTTTTTGTTAAGATCAAGCCTACGCCCCGGAGGGGAAGACGATAATTTTAACCACCCCAGTGCGATCTGCCGGACCTACGGGGCATGCAGGAATGCGGGTAGTATTTCAAGGATTAAAATTTTAGTCTGATCCCAGAGAAATAAGTTCCGAATTTCACGGAGCAGGCGTAGATATTAGCGAAAAAGACAGTTTTCGTTCAGGAACTATTTATGAATGTTGCACAACAACCCTTCTGAATCTAACGTTACATCTAACAGACGGGCGTCCTTTCTACTTGAAAGAATTTTTTCCCACATCTCCTTTAAATTGTCAATATCCTCTATTTCACCCAGCGCCCAAATACACCCGCCACCCCCGGCACCCGTGAATCGTGCACCACAGTTGTTTTTTACGGCAGAATCTATAAGTTCTTCTCCAACATCACCAAGCACCTCGGGTGTCATCTTTCTCCTGATGGACACTTCCCTGTTCATTAGGACCGAAGCATCTTTAAAATTTAGCGCAGTTAAAGCTTCAATAAATTTTTGTGTGCATGCAATAATTTCGGCCCAAAGTTTACGATTTTTTCCTGCAAGAAACTGCCGAACCCATTTTTTGTTAATATCCTTTGACTCGTGTGGCACACCGCAGTATGCCAACAGTAAGTGACGTTTAAGGTTATTAAAGGATTTTTTCTTTACAATGGATTTTTTCCTAAAATATGGTTGTTTAGTACCTTCTTGCCAGTACCACGCATTAACACCGCCATACACAGATGCAAGCTGGTCCTGGAGTCCGCATGGCACACCGGCCACGCTTGCTTCTAAGGCTTGAGCAAGCAGTGCAATCTGAAGCCTGGAAAGCGGCTTTACACCCATTTGCTCAAAAACATATGAAAAAGCCAGAACAAGCGCTACTGCCGCTGCGGATGATCCCCCTAAAGCACTGCGTGGTGGTGACGAAGAATTAATATCAACATGCACACCCCCAGCCCTGAAATAGGTCGCAATTGCAAACATCAGCCCCAGCGGATGATCAAACGGAGATTCATCGAGATGATATTCTGCACTGACAAAACCTTTTGAAGAAATTTTCACCATACCTTTTTCGTAGGGAAGAAGTCGTACCCGAGTTCTCAAATCGATTGCCATGTTAACTGTACACGGGGAAAGATACCTGAGCGGATAATAAAACGTGCTGATATCCAACGTCCCGCCCATATCGATCCTGCAAGGGGCTGATGTCTTAATTTGATGCGATTCAATGATACTTTTAAAAGTGTGTGGTGCACGTTGCATGTTGCGTGATAGGTCCTGCATTTCAATTCTATCTTTTAATTTTGCCCTCTGTCCTCTGACTTATGTACTCTGCCACTTGTCCTTTGTGTCTTCTGATCATTCCCTTATCTGCCGTAAAAATTTCAAGCTACGAGGTTCTTTCCCTAAATGATAAGGCACAAATGCCTCTAAAAACTCCAGGCTCTCCATTAAAGCCTGGGGAGCAAATCTGATTCGAACGGCCCTTGTTAAGTCCCCCTTCTGGATCCACAAAAGATGTTTAATGGTTCCCTTTGAAAGAAATATCTTCTGTAGAACTCCGGTAGCACACTCACTACATATAATTCCTCCCTTTGAAAGATCAAATTTTATCCTGGTTTCTTTCATCTTCTCCATTTCAGCCTGGCAAATGCTGCACCGTTTTAAATTTGGAATTAGGCCGGCTATTGTCAGAAATCTTATCTGAAACAGGATGGAAAGCGCCGCTTCGGGTGTATTGTTCAGGTCGAGTTCTCTCAGAACATGCCGAAACAAATGGAAAAGCTGAACCTGTCTTTGACCTTTTTCCATCCATTGATTGATCAATTCAGCCCAGTAGCTGGCATAAGCTATTTTTATTATCTTGGATCTGATGTTGGGAAAAGGATGTTTTAATATCGCTTCCCGAAGAACAGGCAATCCTTTGCCTCGGCTGTTACTGCATACCACGTCCAATACCGAAAAAAGTTCAAGAATACCTCCAAATCGTTTTGTGCTTTTTTTGGCGGACTTTGCAATTACTGAAATTTTACCTTTAGTTAAAGTCAAAAACGTAACAATTAGGTCATAGTCTCCAAATTCAATCCGGCGAAGCATAATGGCAGGCGTTGAAAAGCTTGACATCTTTTCATATACCAAGAAGTGTTGTAGCGATTTTAAAATAGAAATAAACGCTGACAATATCTATGGCTGTGGTTACAAAGGGACCGGTTGCCACAGTAGGATCAATATTTATCCTCGCAAATCCCATGGGCACTAAAGAACCAACCAAGGCAGCAACGGACATGGAACTGATCACAGCGAGTCCAACGGATATGGCAACTTGAAACGTACTGTATCGAAGCTGGGCCACCAAACCAACCAAAAACCCATAAACCACACCCAGTATAAAACCAATAGCAAACTCCTTGAAGATTACTGACCATGCATCTTGAATGTTAAGACGTCCCGTTGCAAGACCCCGAACCACAATGGTGGAAGTCTGAGTGCCAATATTGCCGCCCATACCCATGATAACCGGAATAAAAGCAGCAAGATATGCAAGTTTTTTTAAACTTCCTTCAAAGTGGCCTATAATAAAAAATGCAACAATGCCACCGATACAGCTTGCAAAAAGCCAAGGCAGCCGAATCTTTGTGCTTCTAAAAACAGACTGTGTTTCAACAAACTCATCGCCGCCCACACCGGCCATTTTTAAAATATCTTCAGTAGCTTCTTCTCTGATGATATCGATAACATCATCTACAGTGACAATGCCCACTAACTGATTTGTGTCATCTACTACCGGTACCGCAAGGATATCATAACGGGCAACTATTTTTGCCACCTCTTCCTGGTCCATGCTGGTCTGAACGGAAAAAACATCTGTTGTCATGAAGTCTTTAATGGGTGTTTCAGGTGGAACCATCACAAGTTGCCTTAAAGAACTAACGCCCACCAGTTTTCCATTTTCATCTACCACATAAAGATAAAACGGCATCTCCACATCCAGATGTTCTTTCTGGAGTGAATCGATGGCTTCCCTGGCAGTTGTATTTTCTCGCAAGGCAATAAAATCAGGGACCATGATACCACCAGCAGTATCATCATCATAGTGTAGCAGACCTTCAACTTCTTCGGAACTCTCCTTTTTCATCCTTTTTATAATGGCGTCAGACCTTTCCTCGGGCAAACGTCCTAACAGGTCAGCCACATCATCGGTGGGCATGTGTTCAAAAATCTCGACTACATCATCAAGTTCAATGCCTTCATTAAACGAAAGAAAGGCATCCTCATCCAGTTCGCTGAAAAGGGCAGCCTTTTGCTCGACCTCCTCTATCATGTCAAAAAGCTTATGCTGGTTTAAAAGCGACAAAGAATGGAACACCACAGACAAATCTGCCGCATGTGTTTTGTTAACAATCTTTCGCAGATGGGTTAAAGCATCCCTTCTCAGCAATCTTTTGATGCTATTGATAAGTATTTTGCTGCCATCACTTTGCATATGATAACATGGAATTATTTGATAATTTTTATAACAGACTGTTTGCGCAGATCCTCAAGCCATGACTGATATTTTTGTTCAACAATTTCATTGAAAAGTATTTCTTCAATTTCAGGTGACACATCTTCCAGAGGCTTTCCCGAAGTTTGAACAATTTCCTTAACAAGAAAAATCTGAAATCCTTGATCTGTGTCGAGTACAGGGGTAAACTCACCTGCCTTCATCTCTTTTATGGTATTTCGTAACTGCGGAGAAAGCTCATCAAGCCCAAATAAGCCCAGATCACCGCCCTCAGCGCCCTCAGCAACCAGAGACAATTCAGAATAGTTCTTGGCCATGGATTCAAAAGATTTTTCTTCGTTTAATTCTTTCAGAATCGAATCCATTCTCGCTTTAATCTTAAGTTTCTCCTTTTCGTCGGTTAAGGGGGGAACTTTAATAATTACGTTGTAAAGATGATATTTTTTCTTCCCACCATATTTGTCTTGGTGATCTTCGTAATAAGATTTAACGTCCTCTTTCGTTATTACAATCTTAGATTTTACTTTAATATTAACGAGTCTTGCCCTGAGTATCTGTTCCTTTATCCGCTCACGATACTCCTCCATTGTTAATCCATCTTTAGACAATCCTACTCTTAGATCTTCATCCGTATAAAAATTTGCTTCTTTGATCCGCTCAATGGTTTGATCTATGTCTTTTTCACTTATCTTAATTCCAAAGCGTTTTATTTCCTGATCTTTAAGTTTTAGATCGATGAGTCGGTTGAGCACATTTTCCCGAACTTTGAAGAGCATCTTATGCTCTTTGTCGGTTGAATAACCCAGTGTTCGGATTCTTTCTGCATAGGGTTTAACCAATCGGTCCAGTTCGGTAAGTGTAATGATTTCGTCATTGACTACCGCTACAATTCGATCAATAACTTCTGCACTGTCCGCTTTAGCAACCAAGAAAAAACTGAACACACAAAAACAAAAAGAGTATGTTATGAAATATGCTACATGTTTTATCATGCCTTTAAACATCCACCTTTCCTTCTAAACTGAGTTTTATTGTACAGTTTGCGAAACGTTGAGTTTCTCCAACTGTGCTTTATTTATTTCAATGATATATTCTTTTTGAAGTCTTTTTATCCAGGATCTATAAGCTTTTTCAATCTTTTTCCTGCGCAAATTTTTTATTATGGTTTCTTTTATACCTTCCGGGACTTCTTTCATATCCGGTGTCAACGCATCGTTTTTATGATGCGTTCTATAATACTTCGACACATCATCAAATGTCACTACAATCTGATCACCCAACTCTTTGGCAACAACCTTCTCCATGAGCAAACGAGTCTCTAATCCCTTTTCCCATGACTGGTAAGGCACGGCATAGTCAAGTAATATCTCATCGAACATATTTTGGGGATAATCCCGTTTTATATCTTCAACAGCCTTTTTAACTTCTTCATCAGTAATCTTAATGCCGATATCTTTAGCCCTTTGCCGTAGAATCATCTCCTCGGTCATTTGTTTAACAAGCCTCAATTTAGCTTCTCTAACAGCGGCTGGTTGCTGTATTGCATTATGAGAATAAGAGGCTTTGGCAACTTCAAAAGCTCTGTTGAAATCAAGAACTGTTATAACACTGTCTCCAACCTTGATAACATACCCATCCCGGTGTTTAGACTCGGAATCGGCACACCCGACCAAAGGGTAAATAATCGAAATAAAACCGATCAGAATCATAAATTTGTTAAAATGTTTTAGCATCGAACAACTGTGTGTTTTAGCGCTAAAGTCACTTAAACTTTTAATTATTAACATGTTGGATGACTTCTTTCAAGATGTTTTTAGTTTCAGTCAACAGACCTGCTATATTTCTTTTTGAAAGTTCGGTTTTTAGCCCATGGTCCCCGGCAAACTCAAATCGCTTGCCTCCAGAAGTAATAAAATCAACAATTCTTGCGGGATTTTTTTGGTGTGGTTCCGAAAAACAAAGGGAAAGCTGCGATCCTCTCAGATCAAGTTTTTTCACGCCAGCCTTTATGGCCAATACCCTGAGCATGATTTTTAAAAGTAGATTTAAAGCCTCAACCGGCAAAGCACCGAAGCGATCCACCAACTCTATTTTAAAATCCGCAATTTCATCTAGTTCCGTTATCTTGGTCAGACGACGGTATACGGAAAGACGCTGATCGATATCCTGTATATACGATTCGGGTATTGAAACAGGCAGGGCAATATTAATTTCCGGTTCCAGACGTTCTCGAATTTTTTCCCCTTTCATCTCTGCCATTGAGTTTTCCATCAGTTTGAGAAACATATCATAACCGACTGCGGCAATATGACCGGACTGGGAAGCTCCTAGAATTGTTCCTCCTCCCCTTATCTGCAGATCACTCATGGCGATTTGAAAGCCGGAGCCAAGATCACTGTGCTCCATCAACACCTTCAAGCGCTTTCTGGCATCTTTACTCAATGTGCTTTCATTGGGTATAAACAGATAAGCATAAGCTTGCTCATCAAGCCGCCCCACACGACCCCTCAATTGGTAAATCTGAGCCAGTCCGAATCTGTCCGCCCGATTGATTAATATTGTATTGGCTGAAGAGATATCAAGACCGGACTCAATTATAGAGGTGCACACCAATAAATCGATCTCTTTGTTGATGAAACGAAGCATTACCTGCTCCAGCATATCGTCATCCAGACGGCCGTGTGCAACATCAAGCCTGACTTCAGGCACCAGTTTCTGCAAATGTTTTGCCATGGCCCATATACTGTGAATGTTGTTATGAACAAAAAAAATTTGGCCATTTCTTTTTAACTCGTTGAGTATAGCTTCTGAAATAACCGCATCATCTATTTCGGAAATATATGTGATAATTGATTTGCGATGTTCCGGCGGAGTTGAAATGACACTGATGTCACGCACCCCCATCAAAGAAAGGTGGAGTGTTCTTGGGATTGGAGTAGCGGTTAGGGCAAGAACATCCATGGTGCTTCTTATTTTTTTTAGCTTCTCCTTATGTTTGACGCCGAAACGCTGCTCTTCGTCAAGCACAAGTAGTCCCAAATCTTTAAATACCACATCTTTCTGAAGCAGCCGGTGAGTTCCAATGACGATATCTAACTTTCCTGATTTAAGATCGCCGATAATTTTACGCTGTTCGCGCATAGACCGAAATCTGTTCAAACATGCAACATTAACCGGATAGCGTTCAAAACGGTCGGAAAACGTTGAAAAATGCTGTTCTGCAAGCACCGTAGTCGGAACAAGCACAGCAACCTGTTTACCGTCACTGACGGCCAAAAGCGATGCGCGCAAAGCAACCTCTGTCTTACCATATCCCACATCGCCGCACACCAGTCTGTCCATGGGAACGGATGATTTCATATCATCGAGAACATGTTCAATAGCGCCAAGCTGGTCTGATGTCTCTTCATAAGGGAAACCAGCTTCAAAATCGAAAAAATCGGCATGTGCTTCTTTGAAAGCGTGGCCATGTTTAATTTTACGCTCGGCGTAAAGTTTCAGGAGTTCTCCGGCAATTTTCTCAGCCGATTTTTTTACCCTGGCTTTGATCCGATTCCATGATTTACCACCCATTTTATCAAGAACAGGCTCGATACTATCCACACCTATGTATTTTTGAACCATGCTCATGCGATCCACGGGCACGTAAAGTTTATCATCATCTTTATAAACAATCAAAAGAAAATCATTGCCCGACCCGTTCAGTTTCAGGTTTATCAGACCGTTATACTGCCCTATCCCGTGTTCAACGTGGACGACGAGATCCCCTTTTTTTAAGTCTTCGAATGCAAGGAGTTCCGTCTGAATCTTTTGTATCTGTTTTCTTCTTCGTCGATGCGTTGAGCCAAATATTTCAGTGTCCGTAATGATGGCCAGATATTCAGCAGGCCATACAAAACCTGAAGAAACCTGGCCGATGCAGGCATATGCTCGGTTTTCACCTAATTTAACATCAGAAAAAAACTCAATAAACTTCAGATAGATACCGTATGGGAGCAAAAGTGATTTCAGTCTGTCGACCTGAGCACCGGTTTTGCAAACCAGAAATGTGGTACATCCGGACTGTTTTTGATCATTTATCCAGTTCGCAAGCGGGGAAAATGGAGTTTTTTCCCTGAGACGCTTAAGTTTTAGTCTGATGTCCATGTTATCTTTAACGGTAAAATTAAATACCCGGGAGGGCTGCCCGTTATAAAGAAAGCCTTTTGAAACGGAAAGCTGTTTAAGCGTCAGCAGCTTTTTATGCTTAAAGATCTTTTTGGCATCAGACCACGTTATATAAAGTCTCTCCGGCTTAACACATAGTCTGGAATCATTGCACGCGGAAACAAAACAGTTTGATGCCTGCTCCTGCGATTGATTGACAGCTCTTTCCAGTTCAGCAGGTTCTTGCAGAATAAAAAACGCATCGCCCGGTATATAATCAAAGAGCGTGTGGAGATCCGGATAAATGAGTGGAATCAGGCTTTCAATCCCGGGAAACACACGCTCATTCCTGATCTGATCAACCAGGTTTCTGACCTTTGTTACAGGAAGTTCCAACCGGGATGCCTGCTCCCTTATCCGTCCGATAACCTGATCAATACATTCCATCTTTAAAACAGCCTCCCGGGCCGGTAGGATAACTGCTTCCTGAATATTTTTGATTGTCCTTTGATTTCCGGTTGAGAAGAACCTTAGAGATTCCACAGTATCTCCGAACAATTCGATTCTAAGCGGATCTGAATAAAGTGGTGAAAAAACGTCCAGTAAACCGCCCCTTACACAAAAATCTCCTGGCTCCTCAGCAATTGTTGATCTAACATAGCCGCCTGAAATCAGTTTCTCGACCAATAGATCTCGATCGATCTCTTCTCCCACCATAATGAGTTCAGCATAATTACATATTTCCTGTTTTGGAATGATTCTTTGCAACAAAGCGACTGCTGTCGTAACTATAATTTGCGGGACATTACCCATTATCAAACGGTAAAGCGATCTGATCCGCTTGGCCGCTGTTTCATTATGGTAGGCAATATGCTGAAAAGGTAAAATATTATAAGGAGGAAAATAAACCGGGGAAGGATCGTTTTTTCCTGAAAAAAATCTTAGGTCTTCCAAATACCTCTCTGCATCTTTTGTTGAAGGAACTATTACCACAACAGATGCTCCATGTGTCATGTATAACCTGGACACAAAATATGCCTGCTCAGATCCGGACAGTCCCATACAATCAACACGATAATCCCTGCCGGGAATTATATCAATCAAGGGACCGGGTGATATTTTTACTTGATTTTGATTCATAAATAAAGTAGGTCTCTTTTTATTATGCCGACGTAGCTCAGTTGGTAGAGCAGCTGATTCGTAATCAGCAGGTAGGCGGTTCAAATCCGCCCGTCGGCTCCACATTTCTTATAGAAATTTTATACCTGAAAAAAAATTTGGATTATAACTTATTCTGAAGACGTTTTTTTTCATGTCTTTCCAAATAAAGCAATTTTTTAAAACCGCTATAGCTTAATTACGATCATTGTGCAACCGGGGTTTATGCCCTGGAAAATTCGTGCCTAACACTATTAAAAAGTCGCCCAATAAAATGAATCCGTAAAAAGTGAATTTATCACGTGTTTGGCGCTTTGTGTTTTGCTCAAAAAATATACTGAGAACTCAGCAAGTTATAACCCTCAAAATAACGAATGCTCAATTTTTGTGTAAAGCAGTATGTTACTATAATAACATTCAGTTAGACGCTCCACCATTTAACAAGGTCTAAGTCTAAAAATAAAAGGAGTGCTTGTGAGTTATAAAATAGGATTTGCCGGAACCGACGCAAGGACACTTCTAAGTGCCGTAGTTACTTCAACGGCAACAAGCGAAAACTATCAGGACGATTTTCAGGGAGTGGTAATTAGAGGAATGCCGGCCATGCCTCCATTTGCAATGTCAATGCAATGGCCGGTGAAATTTATTCCCACAGCAGATAATTCCAAAAAGGCGTACGCCACTGCTATTATTGATGCCCTTAAAGATGGTTCAATCGATTGTGTCGTTCCAATGCCTGAAGATTTATTGCTTGATGGTTTGGTTGATGAATTAGAAGAGGTCGGTCTTATCGATCGTATTGTAGGATTCACTCGCAAAAGTTCATTTATTGAAGGCGACAAAATAGCCTGTAAACGTCTTTGTCATGAATATAATATTCCTGTGGCGGATAAGTGGTATGCCGTGGATGCCAGAAATTATGACGATATTTTGAGGACTTGTCTAATTCTATTAGATTTATATGGTGGAGCTGTTCTGAAGTATCCTTATAGTGCAGGTGGCAAAGGTTCACGTATCATCTTAAATTCATGGGAGATAAAAGAGGTATATGACACCTTGATCAAAGATTATGGTAAAAATTACAAGCGATTATTAGGCAAAAAGTCAAAATGGCCACTTCTTATCGAGTCGAGGATGTCAGGAGTTGAGATATCATTTAATGTTTTGATTGATAAAAACGAAAATTTTCAAATCCTTCCCACCTCCATGGATTATCCGGAGCGCTTCCCTGGACCTGCCAGTAAGGACAATCCGATTACCGGTGGAATGGGCAGTATATCACCTCATCCGTTAGAAACACCCGGCCTGATGGAAATGGCAGCCAAAGATATTGTTAAACCACTGATAAAAGCCTTGAAAGAACAAAATATGCTACGTCCATGCTTGGTATATCCTGGCTGCTTTTTATCCTTTGACGGTAATATGGCACCTACAAGAATTCGAGTCTGTGAAATCAATATTCGCCCTCCGGAACCTGAATGGCAGCCGATTATTCGCAGAACAAGGAACCTAGGGGCGTTAATTAAAGCCACCATTGAAGGGAATCTGGACAAAGTAACCCCGGAAATAAGATTTGATCAAATTTCCATCTGCGTCGCCATGGTTACTGGTTCCGGCGGTCCTCAAGGCCAAAAAGGATATCCTTGGTCCTGCACCAAAGGAGAGTTGGTCGATATTGACTTTGGCTATCTGAAGAAAAAAAATATCCAAGTTATTCCGTCTGCCATGACATATTCGGCTGAAAAAGGGATCTTTAAATCAGACGGCAGCCGGGTAGTATATTTTAATGTTAATGCAACCGTTAAATCTGGAGAAAGTAGAGCAAAAGCAGCAGAACGTCTTCGCCAGAAAATATTGACAGCTTTTGAAAATGGTAAAATCAGGGTAATTCCCCGTGAAGACCCGGAAGGCAATCGATTGGATTTACGAAGGGATATTGGCAACCACTTTAATATAGCTGAAGAATTACTTCCAACAACAATGTAAAAATTTTTTCAATCATCTTGACATACATATCTGTTTTAGAATACCGATGTAAAATGTCGTATAAGTTTTAAGGTCTTTTTTTTGGAGAAATCCATATGAATGATCCCGATGGCAAAAAGTTGAAAGTTGAAATTATGAAATTATGAAAAATGTCAATGATATACTTAAAAAAATCGTAAGTTCTCAATAAATTATGGAGCCAACGGGTGATAAAATGTGAAAGGTCTGGCTGTTTGAGCATGTTAGTGAGCCTTAAGAAAAAACAACGAATAAGATCATTCATCTTTTAAATATATGATGTTGCGTTTAAACAGTTGCTATTAAAGGATTGTCACCTGTTTTTTCTTTAGGCTCACTTATATTCGAGTTCCAGACATTTTACATTTATTATCAGTTGGCAGCTCAATATCACCATTTGATACACCAGAACTTGTTGAGATGTTACAAAAAATCGAACGCCTCGATCCTGCCAAAAGCAGGGAACCGAAACAAAATGAGAACTGATATCGTGAGTATAACAGGAAGTTAATACATATAAAATCAGCAAACATACTTAAGGAGGCGCCATGGCATTAACTAAAAATGATATTGTAACGAGAGTACACGCACTTGGCTTCACAAAGAAAAAATCTGTTGAGATAATCGAAGCTCTATTGGAAATTATTAAAAGTTCGCTGGAAAAGGGTGAAGATGTCCTTATCTCAGGGTTCGGAAAATTTTGTGTAAAGCAAAAGAAAAAACGAAGGGGGCGAAATCCTGCTACCGGTGATGACCTGATATTAAAGGAACGAAAAGTTGTCACATTTAAATGTTCTGGGAAGTTTAGGGATAAAATTAACGGTCAATGAGCTTCCGATTAGATTGTCGCACCCTTAATTTTCAGCAACTTCAGCAAAGCGTTGCAAACCATGCATTTTTTTTGCCGGGTTTTATTGCTCCAAAGAAATATTTTACCTTTAAAATTTATTTCGGCCGTTACATCAAAGGCTCTTTAGTAATATTCGGGTACGAACCTTAAGTTAATCTCTATAAAATCCTTTTATCTATCCACTGTGCTGAGCCACAAAAATTGATAGGGATTCAATTTTAATATATCTGTACAGAAATTCACGCGGGTAATCAGATCTTTCATCCAAAGAGGAGCCCCTGTACCCGATAATGAAATCACTATCCGTTTAGATGAAATATTGGTGACGGCATATATAATTTGATTCTTAGCATATCTTGCGATAACAAACGCTTTTGGATCGATTTTCAGTATTTCAAAATCCGCATTTGGATGAAAAGCAGATTGCCTTTTTCTGGTTTTGATCATTTTAATATAATTATAAAAGATCATGGAGCGAAATGTTTCAGGATCTTTTAGTTGGGATAACACCTCATTAACCTGTAGCTTTTCCCGATTGATGGTTCTTGCTCTTTGAGTCTGGCGTAAACCCGTTATACAGTTCCGTGAACCGAGGACACTGTGAATATATGAAGCAGGAACCCCCGGTAAAACGAACTGGATGGCTTGGGAAGCCAGAAACTTCGGTATATGCCAAAGATCTATTTTGCTCTCGGGATTTAACAGCGCATCCACATAAGTTATATTTAACTCATAAGGACTTTGGGTACCATCCGGATTTTTCTTATAAGAAACGCTCCCGCCGTTCTTTTTCACAATATCAATGAGCTTGTCAATTTCGGACCGGGACAAAATCCCCTCCAGGGGGCGCACACCAATTCCATCATGTGAAGCCGTGAAATTGAAAAATGTATTATGGGAAGAATTTGTCCGTAAACATTTGGCCCATTCGGACAGTACCGTTGAATCCTCTTGAACAAAAGAATAAAAAAGCAACGGTGGCAATGTGAAATTATAAATCATTTGTGCTTCATTTCGTCCATCGCCAAAATAACTCATATTCTCATGATGAGGTACATTGGTCTCGGTAATCAGCAGGACGTCCGGTGCAACAACGTCCAATATTTTCCGAAAAAGTTGAACCAGCTGATGGGTCTGTTTCAGATGAATACATGTTGTTCCAATTTCCTTCCAAAGATATGCAATCGCATCAAGACGGATGGAAGTTGCCCCTTGTTCCACGTAAAAAAGAAGGACTTCCATCATCTTTTCAAGAACATGCAAGCTCTTGTAATTCAGATCGACCTGATCGGAACCGAACGTCGTCCAAACATACACAACCTCATCGGAAGTTTTTTTGAATCGGGTTAAAAGTGGTAAGGATCGAGGTCTTGTTACCATAGATAGATCGATTGAAGGATCGACCTCAATGGCAAACTCCTTATAGTATGTTTTCTCTTCTAAATAGTTTTGAAACCACATGCTTTTTGCTGAAACGTGATTAAGCACGAGATCAAACATCAACCGAAACTCACTGCATAATCGGCGAATATCCTTCCAATCACCAAGTTCGGAATTCACCGCAAAAAAATCGACAACCGAAAATCCATCATCTGAAGAAAATGGGAAAAACGGCAGGATATGTATTGTTGAAAACACATTTTTAAATTGACTCACAGCAAATTGATAAAGTGTCTTTAAGGGAAGCTCCCCCTTTTTATTTAAGGTGTCGCCATAGGTTATCAAAAACACATCTTCCTGAGAAAAATAAACCCTTTTCCGGTCTTTCCGATCCGGATATTTCTGGATTAACGATAGAATTTTATTAAAAGCCAGGTTTCCGGTCTTTGTACCGTAAATATCATTGAGGATGTGTTGAATCATATCAATGTCTTTCAACTTTATTCTCCTGTTATTATGCTTTACGTTTTAGTACGTTAAGACAAATCGATTTCAAACATCAAAATATTACATAATGTCGGGTGTAAATCAAGACTGTTGGTAAACGCTTATCCTTACATATTGACAAACCGTGGCTCCGAAACCAAATAGCCATGGCGATCTTAG
>CAZKDT010000009.1:0-19809 GCA_964551515.1 uncultured Desulfobacteraceae bacterium
CCTCCGGCTCGTAAAGGCACGATCCTACGCCTAGGAGAGAAGCGGGGCTGGAGGCTTGATCTCAACGAAAAATCCTAGTTTTCGTTCGGGCATTAGTTATAAGCTTAAGAACGGGTTGTGCACCCTCTATCGAATCTTCTCTGAAATGAAATAAGACAAAAGCTTGACCGGGATCGATCCACGACACAGACTGCGCTACTTATCGCTGCTTCCTTCCGGACCTGACGAGGTTCGTAACCGTCTGTTGCGCGGCGGCCGATCAGATTGACTTATAGGTTCCCAGTATAAAACCCTTTAGAGGGGATTCAGCCCCGCATAAAGCGGATTTCGGGAAAAGGGCACCGCTAGCTCCCCGCCTAGCACAACCATAAATATAAATATAATCGATTTAAAAAAAAATTCAAGTTAAAAAAGCCGGTTTTCCTGCCACAATATAAACTACAACTCAAATTAACCAAGCGGGCTATCTACATTATTGCTCCCAGAAACGGCTATCTCATTGATTTTAAATTATTTCTATCCAAAATGATTGATTTGGCGTATATGCGACGAAAATATTTATCAAAACATTCCATTACAGCCAATCAAGTTCAGCCAAGTGGATACCCCACTTGACAAATTCTATATTCTATATTCTGCATTTTTTATTGACATTCATCTATTCCTGTCGTAATTTTTTTACTATTTCAAGATTGACGATCCCGTAAAAAGTTTAAATTCAAGGCGTGCAAATATTGTAATCATGAGGCATACTTATCGTATGTTGAATGATTGAGAAATGTAGCACAAGGCAGAAGTTGGACTTTTTACGAGACCATCAAGATTAAATAATTCATAATAGTTTAGATTAGTTGCAATAAATCTATTCCAAACGCGCGGTAATATTTTAACGAAAATATCAAGGAATGAAAGGTAACTTATGATACGAAAAGCTTTAATCATTTTATTATTATCCTCTTGTTTCATCACGTTAGGATGTGCTGCTTTTATCGCCGGATCAGGAGCAGGAGTAGGTGTATATAGCTATGCAAACGGCGAGATGAAAACATCTTATCAAGCAACGTTTGATGAAATCAATCAGGTATGTACTGAAGTTCTGAGAAGTCTTGAGATGGTGATAACAGAAAAAACATCAGATGGTATTAAAGCAACAATTAAAGCCAAACAAACCGATGGAACACCGGTTACAATAAAAACTGTAATGATAACTCCCGGGACTACCGAGGTTTCCGTTCGTTCAGGCATCGTAGGAATATGGGATAAAAAAGTTTCCGAGCTTATCCATGCCAGCATCGCACAAAGGCTACAATAATAAGTTATTACGTACTGTTGAACAGACCGTTACAACCTATGGAATGCTTAAACCGAGAGATTCGGTTGTTGTCGGTGTATCAGGCGGGCCTGATTCAGTAGCCCTTTTTCATGCACTTCTTACATTAGCATCCCGTTTTTCCATCAGGCTTGGAGTTGCACATTTAAATCATTGTTTGCGCCAGAACGATTCAGACAAGGATGCTGAATTTGTTTCATCTCTCTCCACCAAGTTTAACATACCTTGCTATATTCATAAAGTGAATGTCCGTAAATATCAGCTTGAGAACAAGCTTTCCCTGGAAGAAGCGGCCAGAAACGTTCGCTACACATTTTTAAACAGAGTAGCGGAAAAAAACAGGTTTAATAAAATTGCCCTGGGCCATCATTTTGATGATAATGCAGAACTTGTATTAATGAATCTTTTTAGAGGAAGCGGCCCGCTGGGCCTTTCAGGTATTTCTCCGGTAAGGGACGGAAAGACTATCCGGCCGCTGTTACAAATAAATCGTTCCGAAATAATCGCTTTTCTGGATAAAAATGGATTAAAATATATATCTGACAAATCCAACAGGGACACAAGATTCCTCAGGAACAGAATACGTCACGATTTAATCCCATTGTTAAAAACATACTACAATCCGAAAATCAGCCAAAGCCTAAACCGACTTGCCTCAATCACCAGATCTGAAGAAGAATGGATTGAAGATGTAATTCACCCTATTTTCGAAAAAGCGGTTTTTAGCATTGAAAACGGTCAAATTGCCCTTTCTGTTTCAAGCCTGAATGGAATTCATGTGGCAGCACAAAGACGGATAATAAGAAAAGCGATTGCAGGCACGAAAGGGGATTTGAGGCGTATTAATTTTGCTCATATAGATTCTGTGACAAATCTTTTAGACAGAATACCAGAATATGGAGCTCTTGATTTACCGGATCGCATCAGGATCCAGCGAAAAGGAGACGTTCTTCTTTTTTCCAGAAAAAAAAACATCTTGCGTAATGTGGATATAAAATCCGTCCAGGCTGAAAGGTTCACTTTTGAATATATAATAACAAAACCCAAATCGTTATTCATAAAAGAAATCCGTGCTCATATTAACTTCACCGAAATGAACATAGAAAATCTGCCCGATTTATATCATGCCGGACAACATACCGGTTTTTTTGACAGGGATTCCTTAAGTTTTCCACTGGTTTTGAGAAACTTTCGGCAGGGTGACCGTTTTACACCGCTGGGTATGACCGGAACACAAAAAATAAAAAAATTTTTCATTAACAAAAAGGTTCCAAGAAAAGAACGCGCAAAATGCCCTATATTGCTTTGTCGGGGAAAAATAATCTGGGTTGTCGGTTATAGAATAGATGAATTTGCAAAAGTGAAAACTTCAACCAAAAATGTACTTAAAGTTGAACTTTCTCTTGCCTAATTAACAATAATGATTAATATTTGTTAGTGCTTGAACGAAAATTGTTTTTTTCGCTAATATTTGCGCCTGTCCCGTGAAATGCTTGCCCAATGAAATGCGGAGCCTATTTCTCTGGGGTCAGACTCAAATTTTAATCCTCGAAATACTCAATGTATGTCTGTGGTTAAAATTTTCCTCTTCCCCTCCGGGGCGTAGGCCCTACCCTCTCTCCGAGGCGTAGGCTCTACGAGCCGGAGGCCGGCCTGTAAGCCCTACGGGCTGAAAGCGGGACCGGAGGCTTGATCTAAACAAAAAATCCCAGTTTTTGTTCGGGCACTAGTTATAGGAATTAGCGCCAATTCGTTACGTAATTGGAATGTTGGAATAGTGGAGGGATGGAATACCGGGTTTTAGAAAAATGGGTGATTGAGTTATTGAGAAATTCATCTTGACAAAGGATTTAATAACTGAATGAATTCTTTATAAAATCAATATCCCAGTATTCCACCATTTCATATGTGAGGTGAAAATTTATGCCTCAATTGATATTTTTATTTTTCCCGTTTATAGCGGGATAGGATTTCTAAGATGATAGGGGGTTAAGGGTTTTGAATCCTTTTTATAAGAATTTGGCTTTATGGATAGTTATCACGCTGATGATGATCATGCTTTATAATCTTTTCAATCAACAGCACACCGCCGAGACAAGTATCAGCTATACTGAATTTCTATCCATGGTTGATAATGGGAGTATTTCTGATGTGGTTATTCAGGGACAGGAACTCTTCATCACGGATGCAAACCACAATCGTTTCAAGGTATATGCACCGCAGGATACCGATCTTGTCAAGATTCTCCGGCAAAAGGGGGTTACAATTAGCGCCAAACCGGAAACCGATTCGCCTTGGTATATGAACGTCCTGGTTTCATGGTTTCCGATGATTGTACTCATAGGCGTATGGATCTTTTTTATGCGTCAGATGCAGTCCGGAGGGGGTAAGGCCATGTCTTTTGGAAAAAGCCGAGCACGCCTTCAATCTGACCAGATGAAGAAAGTCACCTTTGAAGACGTTGCTGGAATCGATGAAGCCAAGGAAGAACTTGGTGAAATAATAGATTTTCTCAGAGAACCGAAGAAATTTACGCGTCTTGGAGGACGGATACCCAAAGGTGTTCTTCTTATGGGATCACCCGGTACAGGAAAAACTCTTTTGGCACGTGCGATTGCAGGTGAAGCCGACGTTCCGTTTTTCCATATCAGCGGCTCGGATTTTGTCGAAATGTTTGTCGGCGTTGGCGCGTCACGGGTTAGAGATCTATTTGTTCAGGGTAAAAAGAACGCGCCCTGCATTATTTTTATCGATGAAATTGATGCGGTTGGAAGGCACAGGGGAGCCGGATTAGGTGGAGGACATGACGAAAGAGAACAGACATTAAACCAGCTTCTGGTTGAAATGGACGGTTTTGAATCAAACGAAGGGGTTATCCTTATTTCCGCGACAAACCGACCTGATGTTCTCGACCCGGCTCTTTTACGACCCGGACGTTTTGACCGTCAGGTGGTTGTTCCCCTGCCGGATATTTTAGGCCGTGAAAAGATTCTTAAGGTTCATATGAAAAAAACGTCGGCTGTACCCGATGTAAGTCTTGTCGCCCTGGCAAAAGGCACGCCCGGTTTTTCCGGTGCAGATTTGGAAAACCTTGTGAATGAAGCGGCGTTGCTTGGTGCTAAGAGAAATAAAGAAAAAATTGACATGGTTGATCTGGAAGATGCCAAAGACAAAGTCTATATGGGATTGGAACGTAAATCAAAAGTCATCAGGGAAGAAGACAGAAAGACCACGGCATATCACGAAGGAGGACATGCCCTTGTCGCCCGGTTTCTTCCGGGTACGGATACTGTCAACAAGATAACCATTATTCCACGGGGACGTGCCGCCGGTATTACTTGGTTCTTGCCCGAAGAGAGAGATTTTAGATATAAAGATCAGCTTGAAAGCGAATTGTCGATCGCCTTTGGTGGACGAGTGGCCGAAGAAATTATTTTTAACCGCATCAGCAACGGAGCTGCCAACGACATTAAACAGGCAACCAATATTGCTCAGAAGATGATACGAAGCTGGGGTATGAGCGAAGAGTTGGGACTGCTTTCTTTTGCCAAAGATGAAGAGCATGTTTTCCTGGGGCGCGAAATAGCACAGCACAGGGATTATTCTGAAGAAACGGCACGGAAAATTGACCAGGAAATAAAAAATCTTGTCGAAAAAGCTTACAAGTGCACAAAGAGTATTTTAGAAAAAAATGTGGATATTTTACACGCCCTGGCGAATAAGCTGCTTGAAAAAGAGACAGTGCTTGGTAATGAACTTGATGAACTTATCCTCTCAATGAGACCTGGGTTCGAGTTTCCATCAACGGTGTCTGTCAACAAGAAAATTGAACAAGTTCAGACCGAAAATGAAGAAGATACAATAGAAAACAAAACCGAAAGTGAGCAGCCCTTATCTTAGTTACTTAAAATAATTTAAGATTATTGATTGAAGATTGAATATTTATAGAATTTTCAATACGTTTTATTGGGTTCTAAAAAACCTGGTTTTCCCTCCGGGCCGTAGGCTGGGCCATGCCTGTCCCGCATTGCGAGGGTCAGAGATCAATGGCTCTGCCCGTATAAATCAACCGGAGTAATGGAGTATTGGAGTGTTGATTTAAAAAAAAGAGCTTTAAACTTTCAGATTTTCTCCAGGGATCTGTTTTCTGAAAGCGATGAAAAAAGGGGTTTCTTCCATTACTCCACCACTCCAATACTCCATTACTCCGTAAATGGTTAAATGCCGTCAAACTAAATCCCCTCTGGGGATAATCAAATCCGGGCCCGGATCTTTACTGTAACAAGCATCTATGAAAACTTATAACCTTGTTTGGGGTAAACATAGGCTGGTCCTTGGTAAACGTACCTGCATTATGGGTATCTTGAATGTTACGCCGGATTCATTTTCAGATGGTGGGGAATTTTTCACATTAGATGACGCCGTGGCTCAAGGCCTAAAACTTTTTGAAGACGGAGCTGACCTACTTGATATCGGTGGGGAATCCACACGCCCCTTTTCTGATGCGGTATCTGTCGAAGAAGAAATCCGGCGGGTTATACCTGTGATTGAAAACCTTGCGGCACGTATTTCCATTCCTATTTCCATAGATACAACCAAGGCCGATGTTGCCAGAAAGGCTATTGAAGCCGGCGCATCCATTATAAACGATGTTTCAGCATTGCGTGTTGATCACGGCCTTGCAGATGTTGCAGCAGAATACGGTGTTCCGGTAATTTTGATGCATATGCTTGGAACCCCAAAAACCATGCAGACGGATCCTGTCTATGATGATCTTATAAAAGAAATCAAAGGATTTCTAAAAAACGCCGTCGATTATGCTCAAAGCAAAGGAATCTCAAAATCAAAAATCATCATCGATCCCGGAATCGGTTTCGGGAAAACTGTTGAACATAATCTTTTATTAATTAAACACCTACATGAATTTAAAACACTGGATGTTCCTATTCTGATCGGACTTTCCAGAAAAGCCTTTATACGAAACATCCTTAAAGATACGACTGTTGAAGATATTAACCCCGGCCTGCCTGTAGTGGAAACCGGCACTCAGGCTTCAGTTGCCGCTGCAGTTTTGAACGGCGCCCACATGGTCAGAGTGCACAATGTGGCCAATATACGGACAACCTTAAAAATTGTTGATGCCATTAATAATGTGCAAAACAGTTAATGGTGAAACGGTTTCGCTTTTTGAAAATAGTGTTGCTTCAGGTATGAATACCCATCGTCGTTTATCTATGTTACACTTACAAAATTTGAAACGGTCTGTTTTGTGTTTTTTGCTCGGGGTTTGCTTCTTTTTGCCGGGGGCTTGCTCATCATTACAAGAAACAGTTATACTTATTCCTGTCGATTTAAGCCAAATCCCCGCAGGACTGACAATAACCGGTCTGTCGTTAAAAGGAATAGAAGTTCATGTCCGTGGGCCGAAATCGAAAATACGAATCCTTTCTAGTCTGAAAATACGATATCTAGTTGACTTATCTGGAATAACTGTCGGAATTAACTCTATCCCAATAAAAAAGGACCATGTCATCTTTCCTAAAGGGATATCGATTGTAAGAATAAACCCGACTTTTTTAACTGTAAGGATTGAGAATAAGATTAAAAAGGAACTTCCGGTTAAGATTTCTTTTTCCGGAAGGCCTGCTAAAGGATTTATTGTTGCAGCTACCGTTGCCAAACCATTATCGGTTATTCTGCAAGGACCTAAAAACATCCTTGGACCTATGGATAAAGTAATGACAAAACCGATTGAGATCAAAGGACTGGCAGAATCTTTTAAAAGAGAAATAGCTCTGGACCTTGTCGAAGATCTTGAGATCATTTCTCCCTCAAAGACTATTTTTGCTGAAATATCGATACAAGAAAAAATTGTTAACAAAAAGTTTTTGGATATTCAAGTTGAGGGCAAAAACAGTCCGTATATTTTCAGTATTACGCCACCGGCAATAAATATTGAAGTTAAAGGACCTGTTAATATTATTGAAAAGCTTCATACGGGAAAATGGATAAAAGTTTATGTTGATCTCAAAGGATTGAAACCCGGGGCTTATGTTAAAAGGGCAACCATAACGTTGCCTGTTAAAACCACTCTTATTGGCGTAACACCCGAAATCTTCACAGTAAAGATCAGTAACGAGAAAATATAGCGAAGAAAAGGAATTTTTATCCATGATTCTTGTTATCGATATTGGAAATACCAACACGGTAATCGGTGTTTATGATGGCAGCAATCTTGTTAAGGACTGGCGGATACGCACGGAAAGACGTACAACAGAAGATGAATTTAACATCCTTGCCAGAAATCTTTTTTACGAAAGTGATATCAATTCCCGGAATATCAGCAAGACTATTATCTCCTGTGTCGTTCCACCCATGGTAACAATTCTCGATTCTTTCTGTCGTAAATACCTGGGACACGCACCGCATTGGGTCGATGCCATGTCAGTTTCAAGCTTGCCGATACGTTACAAAAATCCATCAGAAGTAGGGGCAGACAGGATCGTTAACGCGGTTGCGGCATTTCACAAATACCAAACCAGTCTTGTTGTTATAGATTTTGGGACAGCTACAACCTTTGATTCTATTTCAGAAAAGGGGGAATATCTCGGTGGCGCAATCAGTCCCGGGATCATGATTGCTTCTGAAGCCCTGTTCATGAAAGCGTCTAAACTTCCCAGGGTCGAAATCTTTGTTCCTCCTGAAAACGTAATCGGCAAAGATACTGCAAGCAGTATTAAGGCGGGAATTATTTTTGGATATGCAGGACTTGTGGATGGGATAGTTAGGCGAATGCGAATCGAAATGGACATAAAACCCAAAGTAATTGCAACAGGAGGTCTGGCAGAACTTATGTATCAAGTATCTGAAACCATTGAAGTTGTTGAACCGACCTTGACTCTGGAGGGGTTACGGATTATCAGCAATAGTTTGTAGATAGCCAGTAAATCCTTTTATGCTGTTTTTTAGAAAAAACATCTCCCTCTCTTTTAGAGCCTCGTCCATATGAAAAAACCCTTTAAGAAAAGGATCTTGCTTTAAAAGCCTTTGCAAACAGCCTTTGAAGAAATCTTCGTCCTTATCTTCACTGAGATGAACCATCTCGTCTTCGATAATTTTTTTCCAGAGCAAAAGTTGCTCACGGTGTATTTTCAACATGTTCAAAGCATCTTCGTTCATGCCGAAATGTCCATAACATATGATTGAGGGTTTTCTGGCAATCAGAGCATCGATGCTATTGATAGAGGTTTCCAGAAAAAAACGAGGCGGTGTAGCGGGTCTAAGATAAAAGCCGTTACCGGGAATGTCTAAGTAAACCCCTCCGGCCTCCCCTGCAAAAAGATATGGGCCCAAATGGTAGCTGACATGATGAGGGGCATGTCCGGGAGTCAGGATTGGCATAACTCTATTTTCTTGGTATCGGGCTGCATTGTAAAGCAATTCCGGGGGAACCGGCCGGAACGGTCCATAGGCTTGGGCCATTTGACCAAGGGTTTTAAGACTCCCTTCCCATAGACGTGAGGGATCTGCGAGGTGTTGGATACCTTTTTCGTGACAGATAATGGGAACGTCGGGAAAAAATACGGATAGATCTCCTGCTCCCCCAGCGTGATCTATATGGATATGGGTCAACAAAATTGCGTCAAGGTGCTGTATCCCCAAGGCTTCCAAAGATTTCACGAGCACGGGGACGGTGGAGGCAGGTCCTACATCCACTAACAAGGTTTTTTTGCCTTTGTATATCCAGGCCCCTATGAACGATATAAATCCGGGCAGATCCTGGTTAAGAGGAACAAGATAGAGTTCGGGCGCAATTTCAATTAATTTCATTTTATCAGACCTCGTCATTCAGCTTGAAAAAATAATCGTAACTCCTTAAATTTTGGGGGATTGCATGAAAATTGGACACTGGCCTTCAGGTTTCAGGTGTTGGGTGTCAGGTGTCAGTAGTGAAAAAGCGAGAGCCAGCCTGAAACCTGAAACCTATGCTTCGAGAAGGCTTCACCACGCCCGATAATGTCCAAAAAAAAGACCTGTTTTTCAATCATGTTACGAGATCTGTTTATACAAGTTTTTATTCAAACCCTGCCGGTTTTAGCAAGGGATTCCTTAAAAACGCGATAGAACACTTTATTGTCGGCCACACCTCGTCTCAGAATTTTTTCGATTTCATTTATGTTTTTCAGGTTGGTAATAAGGTTGACGCTTTTGCTAAAGGCCGCCATATTATCCATGGTGCGGAAGCGGGTGGTTATGAGGGATACGAAGATATTACGCCGGATGGATATATTGATAAGATTCAAGTAGCTGAGAATATTGTTCATATCAGGAGTCCTGGTGCCGAATTGCTCGTTGAGCACAATCATATCAAAGACATGGAATCGCATCTGCTTAAGAGTTTCTTTATATGACTGGGGCGCCGTGGTATGATACCCCATGTTATACAGGGCTGTTATGATTTTGGCCCGTATGACCGGGTCCGGTTCACACAAAAGGGCTGTCTCCACACCTTCTTCAACAAAATCAAAAGGTTTTTCTGAAGCGTCATAAGTGCTGAAATCGATATCTTCAATGGTGGTTTCATTAAGTCCGGGTTTTTGTTCGGCGGACGAGGCCGGAATCTCTTTGGTTGACAAAGGAGTATCAAAACGAGCATCTACGGAAACTTTGTTGCTGCACTTGGGGCAGATTACAGAAAATATTTTCCCCTTGGGAACTTTTTGCTCCGGAATTTGAATTTTGCTCCGGCATTTATCGCATACCACGTCCATCAATTATTCCTCTTTTGGAGTTCCACCGGCAAAGACCAAAAGGTCTGCCGGCGCCTACCTCGTCTTTCTGTAATCGTGATCCACTTTTAGATCCTTAATATTAGTTGTAGATTCTCCGCGTGAGCTCTTGATTGAGTCGATTCCTCGGTTCACTACGACTTTGCGGGAAGCATAGGTCACGGCAGTTTCCTCGGTAATGAGGCCCTTTTTATATAACCCAATAATGTAATCGTCAAAAGTAGTCATACCGAAAGCTTTCCCGTCATGGATAACATCGTAATAAGTTATTTCCTCAGATTCTCCATGCAGTATCAGTTCCTTTACCCGCATGTTAGTGCGCATGATTTCAAAGGCAGCAACTCGTCCTCCTCCCACCTTGGGAAGAAGTCTTTGACATACGATCCAGCGGATTGTATCGGCAAGCCTGGTACGAATTTGATTTTCTTCTTTTACGGGAAACATGCCGATAATACGGTTCACTGTCTGTCCGGCATCAATAGTGTGGAGGGTGCTTAAAACCAAGTGCCCTGTCTCTGCAGCACTTAGTCCGATCTCCACTGTTTCCCTGTCACGCATCTCCCCAACCAGAATTATCTTGGGAGCTTGGCGCATGGCTGCTCTAAGGCCACTTGCAAATGAATCAAAATCTTCCCCAAGTTCTCGCTGGTTTAAAGTAGCTTTCTTGTGTGGATAGTCATATTCCACCGGGTCCTCAAGAGTCACTATGTGGACCGATCTGGTATTATTAATTTCGTTAAGCACTGCGGCCAGGGAGGTTGTTTTTCCGGTGCCGGTGGCTCCGGTGACCAGGACAAAGCCGTTCTTTTCCTCAGCCATTTTGAGAAATGATTCAGGAATTCCAAGTTCCCGGCATGTGGGAATTTTGGTTGTAAGTTTTCTCAATACAATGGAGTAGTTGCTCCGCTGGGAAAAGATATTGATTCTGAAACGAGCCTTGCCGGGAAGCTCGTATGATAAATCGCATGATCCCTCAAGTAGGAGATTTTCGGTTAGGCGCCGGTTCTGATTCAAAAGGTTGAGCGCGAAGATTTCAGCCTGAAACGGAGTGATCTCGCCAAAAGGCGGATCCATATCAACTACAGTGAGTTCTCCGTCTGTTTCAATCTGAAACGGTTTCCCCACGGTGATAATAAGATCGGAGATATTATCGTATGCATCGAGCATTTTTGTCAGAATATGATCAATTTCCTGTTTTTTCAAAATAGAACCTGTTATGCTTCGGTGAAATCAATCGGAGGATTTTTCAAAAAATCTCTAAACTTTTTTTTATCATTTGCCTTGGCATAAGCATCATCAGCACTTATCCATCCTTTATTTAGCATATCCATAATGGCATCATCTAAAAGTTGCATACCGTATTTTTTCCCGGTTTGGATCATTGAGGGAATCTGGTGGCTTTTTCCTTCCCTGACGAGATTTCGGACCGCCGGGGTTGCGATCAATATTTCGAGAGCGGCGATGCGCCCCTTTTTATCTGCTCTTTTAAACAGGACTTGTGCGATAATGGCTCGGAGTCCGTCAGACAGTGTCGAACGGATTTGGTTCTGTTGATCTGCGGGGAAAACTTCGATGATACGATCTACGGTTTTCGCCGCACTCGATGTGTGAAGTGTGCTAAAGACAAGATGTCCGGTGGATGCGGCTTCTATGGCAAGGGATATGGTTTCAAGATCTCTCATTTCACCGACAAGAATAATATCCGGATCCTCTCGCAGGGCGCCCTTTAACGCCGTGGTGAATGATTTAGTATGGAGATTGACCTCACGATGGTTTACAATACATCCCTTGCTTTGGTGGACAAATTCAATTGGGTCTTCGATGGTAATTATATGATCCTTACGGACTTGGTTTGCCACATCAATTATTGCGGCCAGAGTGGTGGACTTTCCGCTTCCTGTAGGTCCTGTCACCAGAACCAAGCCCCTCGGGAGCAAGGCCAATTTGGATATCACTTTAGGAAGGCCAAGTTGTTCGGCAGTCATTATTTGCTCAGGAACTAGTCTGAAAACCGCTGCCACGCCAAATTTTTGCATGAAGAAATTTGACCGGTACCTGGCAATACCGAGTACGTCATAACCGAAATCAACATCTCCTGTTTCCTCAAACTTTTTTATCTTATGTTCGGGCGCAATTTCATAAAGCATGTCTTTCAGTTCATCGTTATCCAGGATCTTATATTTGACCCTTTCCATTTCGCCCCTTATTCTTAGCGCAGGCGGTTGTCCTGCCATCAGATGAAGATCTGAAGCACCCTGCTCATGCATCAATTTAAAAAATGCATCTATTTTTGCCATCTTATGTTCCCAACATCTTAGATTGTTTGAACAATTTCAACTTAGAATCTTCCCCTTCCCGGAGTTCGGTCTCCTCTTTTCCTATTTCAAGAAGTTTGGAATGGCTTTCGATAATTGAACGGATTTGTACTTCAATCTGCATTCGTTGTCGTTTTAATTCTGCAATATCTTCATATAGCTGAGCAAGTCTGTTCTGTGCCCTACTAAGAATTTTTTCCGCATTAACTTCGGCGTCCGCTATGAGCAATTCAGCCGATTTACTGGCATTTTGCTTCATTTGCTCTAAAACTCTTTGAGAATTGAGCATTACACGCTTAAAAGTCTCTTCACGTCCTTTGTATCCCTGGGTTTCAATTTTAAGCCGGGTAATTTCTTCGCGCAAATTTTTGTTTTCTTTTTGTAATGATTCAAAGACGTCCGCCATTTGCTCAAGAAACATATCCACTTCCCTGACGTCGAAACCTCTAAACCTGGTTTTGAATTGCTGCTGCTGAATATCAAGGGATGTAATTGTCATGATGTGTCACCTTTCTTCATAGGTTACATAAAATTTGCAGATATTCTAAAAAGGCTGCTTACAAGAAAGTGTTGCAGAAATATAATGCCCAGAATAACTATAATCGGAGAAAAATCTATTCCGCCAAAGTCGATAGGTAGTCTTGTGCGGATGCGATACAGTAATGGTTCTGTAACATTATGGATAAAACGGACGATCGGATTGTAAGGGTCGGGATTTACCCAGGAAAGCACTGCTCGCGCTATAACAATCCACATGTAAAAGTGAAGAACATAGTTGAGAACTACTGCAATAGCCTTTAATAAATTGCCAATGATAAACATATAAATAATGTGTTTTCGGTTTTTGTGTTAATTTTTTAATCAATCGATTTATTACCCTCAAAATTAATTATATATTGATAATAAGTCAAGAGATTTCAGGCAAAATCATTGACATAGTAAACATTGAAACGATAAAAGTATATTTTATGTAATAGTTCAGCTACTAAGACACAAGACACGAAGGATTTTGTTGTTATTGCTTAGTGTCTTGGCGCCTTTGTGGCGATAAGAAAAAAGTTTGGCACAAAAAGCACAATTAAGAAAGTAATTAAGGGGGAATAAAATTCATGTTAAAAAACAAGAAAATCAGCATAATCGGAACAGGAAATATGGGTGAAGCCCTTTTAAGCGGGCTCATTTCTTCGGGATCATCCGATCCCAAAAATATTATTTGTACGGATGTTCGTGAAAACAAGCTAAAAACTATTCAGGAAAAATACGGCGCCCATACCACGACAGATAACGTTAAAGCGGTAGAAGCTTCAGAAATTATTATCTATGCGGTCAAACCTCAGATCATTGCGTCAGTATTGAGGGAAACAGCAGCCTGTCTGGACATGTCCAAACTCATTATTTCTATTGCCGCCGGTGTTCCTCTGGTTGCGATAGCGTCGTGTCTTAATAAAGAATTGCGTCTTATTCGAGTTATGCCCAACATCGCAGCTTTTGTTAAGGAGAGTGCTTCGGTTATCGCGGCCGGAGGAAAAGCTACGGAAGAAGACATCAAACTGTCTCTGGCTATCTTCGATTCCATGGGGAAAAGCATTTTTCTTAAAGAAAATATTCTTATGGATGCGATTACCGGCTTAAGCGGCAGCGGGCCTGCCTACATCTTTTTAATTGTCGATGCCATGGCTGATGCCGGAGTGAAAATGGGTCTATCAAGGGAAGATGCTCTTTTTCTTTCATCCCAAACGGTTTTGGGCGCAGCAAAATTATTGATTGAGACAAAAGAACACCCCGGCAGGCTGAAGGACATGGTTACCTCTCCAGGCGGCACAGCTATTGCCGGTATTCATACTCTGGAAAAAGGCGGACTTCGAACAACCCTTATTAATGCCGTGGAGGTGGCTACACAACGATCCAAAGAGCTGGGTGAAATTGTAATTAAAAATTTTTCAAATGAATAGTAGATTACTATAGCATAAGAGGTTAATATAATGGCAGAATATAAAATGGGATCGCTTAAGACATTCAAGTATGACAGACCGGTTATTGAAAAGGGTTATGCAAACCAGACCCTTTGTATAGACATTTCTGATGGTGTCATTTCCATTAAGCCGGTTACTGAAAAAATGAAAAACGTCTTTATCGGCGGCAAAGGTTTTGATCTCTGGCTTCTATGGAATGCTGTCCACGGCACGACAAAATGGAATGATCCTGAAAACGCCATATGTATCGCGTCCGGTCCCATGGGCGGAACACCCGTATATCCAGGCTCCGGCAAAAGTATTGTCACCACCATTTCGCCGTTAACAGGATCCGTGATAGACTCTAATGTGGGAGGTTATTTTGGCCCTTATCTTAAGTTTTCCGGATTTGATGCTCTGGAAGTTACGGGAAAAACATCAAAAGATGTTGTAATTTTTATTGATGGCATTGATGAGAAGGTTCAGATCTTCAAGACGTCGGGATTGCCGGATGATTCCTATACTCTTTCTGCGATATTAACCGAACATTTCGCCAAAGGGAAACCGCGTAATATTTCTGTGGTTTCCACAGGAGCCGGCGCCAAAAATACACGGATGGGATGCCTGAACTTTACCTGGTATGATCTCAAACGAAAGCGTGCCAGATATAAACAGGCGGGACGCGGGGGGATCGGCGGTGTTTTTGCTGATAAAGGGATCAAAGCCATTGTGGCACGTTGGGACACGGTCACAACCAAGACAAACAATCCCGCAAATGCCAATACATTAAAAGAAGTCGGGAGAAAGCACTCCAGGGAAGTTGTTGAACTCGATCCCAAACAAAACCAGATGGCGCAAATCGGAACCACCCACCTGGTTCCGATTATGAATGACTTTGATTTGCTGCCCACCCATAATTTTCAGTACGGGCGGCATTCAGAAGCTGACAATATCGGTCAGGAGATTTTCAGACGCATATTTGATCCGGGCTATGATGGATGCTGGATGGGATGTACTCTTGCCTGCTCACATGGTGTCAAAGACTTTGTTCCTCTCACCGGTCCATACAAAGGGACCAAAGTTTTTGTAGACGGTCCTGAATATGAAACCATCGCCGGCTGTGGCTCAAACCTGGGTATTTTTGATCCGCATACGATTATTGAAATGAATTTTTACTGTGATACCTATGGCCTCGATACCATTTCAGTAGGAACCTCCACGGCCTTTGCCATGGAGTGCTTTGAAATGGGCCTGATAAACGAAAGCCATACCGGTGGAATGAACCTTTCATTTGGCAATCGGCTGACCGCACTTGAGATTGTTCATCAAATGGCCCGGGGAGAGGGTTTTGGACAAATTATAGGTAGGGGGGTTCGCCAAATGAAAGTCATTTTTTCCAGAGATTATGATGCCGACCCCGATTTTATGCAGGATATCGGTATGGAGGCAAAGGGTCTGGAGTTTTCTGAGTATATGACCAAAGAATCACTTGCCCAGCAGGGGGGGTACGGTCTTGCACTTAAAGGCCCGCAGCATGACGAGGCATGGTTGATCTTTCTTGATATGGTGCATAATTTTATGCCGACGTTTGAACAGAAAGCAGAGGCGCTGCACTGGTTTCCCATGTTCCGAACTTGGTTTGGCTTATGCGGACTGTGTAAGCTTCCTTGGAATGATGTTGTACCCGAGGATAATAAGGATACCCCGGAGCCTGCAAAAGTTATGAAACACGTCAAGTGGTATGCAGATTATTACACGGCGGTTACCGGGAAGCAGACAACCGCTGACGACCTTATCCTAATGAGTGAGGCGGTTTACAATTTTCAGCGTATTTTCAACCTTAAAATGGGTTTTGGGCAACGGGAGCACGATAATATTCCCTATCGAGCGATGGGGCCGGTAAAAACCGTTGAGTACGAATCCCGGGCCGAGCGTTACGACAAACAGCTTGTTGAAAAGCATAACGTCGATATCACCGGAAAAACTACGGAAGAAAAAATAGCGCTGTTGCGTAAGTTTCGCGAAAATCTTTATGAAAAACTTAAAGATGCGGTATATAAACGCCGGGGATGGACCAACAACGGAATCCCGACCATAGAAACCGTAAAGCGACTGAGTATCGATTTCCCCGATGTTCTGGAATTACTCAGAGTCCACGGTGTTGAATCATGATCCGGGTAAATGGGAAAAAGCATTCCTGATACGAGGGAATGACCATTAAAGATCTTTTTAATAATTTTAACAAATCTCATCTTTATGCGGTTGTACGCATCAATGATAAACACATCTTCAGACCTTATTTTGAAAAAAACCTGCTTCCCGATAATTCAGAAGTGTTTTTGATACCCGTGATTGCAGGAGGGTAACCCAGTAAAAACATGTTTACCGAAGCCATATCATTTCCTGCAGCCTTTACAGCGGGGATTCTCTCTTTTCTATCACCGTGTGTGCTGCCGCTCATACCCGCATACTTTACTTTTATTACCGGGTTTTCCCTGGAAGAATTAACTGAAAACTGTAATTCGGAAATAAGAAAAAAAGTCTTTCTTTCAACCATTTTATTTGTTTCCGGGTTTTCCCTGATTTTCATCCTGATGGGTGCTTCGGCATCTTATCTTGGTGGTTTAATGTACAACTATCGAGACTTAATAAGGATCATCGGAGGCATTTTGATTATCCTTCTGGGTGTCCATTTAACCGGCATAATCCATTTCCGAGGTCTTGATTTTGAAAAACGGATTAATATGGAAACAAAACCGTTGTATTTTTTTGGAACATTTATTGTTGGTATGGCTTTCGGAGCAGGCTGGAGTCCTTGTATAGGTCCTCTGCTTGGATCGATTATTATAATCGCAGGCAGTCAGGAAACCGTCTGGCAGGGAATTGTGCTCCTTGCCATCTATTCTGCCGGACTGGCCATACCTTTTATTATCGTGTCCGTTTTCATCAATTTCCTCCTGATATTTATTAAAAAGGCTTCCCGTGTGTTACAATACGTTAACACAGCAGCGGGCATCCTGCTGATTATTGTGGGGTTGATTGTTGTGACCAATAAACTATATGTATTAACCGGCTAACCCGAATTTCTCTATTATCTCAAAACCGGGCGAATTATTTTGAAAATTGGCTGGCATATCTTTTGATCAGGCGGATTGTTGTGGAAATAATGATACCTCCGCTCATTACCATAAGAAGAACAGGCACCCAAACATATTCAGAATATTCTATATTTTCGCGTGCAACCGAGATGCCTGCAAAACCAAATAAGAAAACAAGGAACATAAAAAAAATTACAATGGAACATATCATTTCAGAGTCATACCAGGGAACATATACTTTTCTGAATAGTGGATTTTGATCGATACGCATAATTTTACTTTTCCATCCAACGTCAATAATGATATTTTATATCTATCTGACTCAATCCGGCAGGAATTGCAAGATTAAATTGATTGACTACCGAGAATTTAATGAACTCGTAAAAAGTCCGATTTAGACGGTTTCGTAAAAAGTTCAAATTCAAGGCGTGCAAATACAGAAAGGGAAATCTCAACATGATTCAAACCTGTTCATTTGGACTTCTTGTTATTGACGGAAAGAATTATACTTCAGACCTTATTATCTATCCTGATGGACATGTAGAGGATCACTGGCGCCGCCAAAGGGGTCACAGGCTTTCAAGTGATGATATCGATAAACTCATTAAATCCGATCCTGAAATAATTGTCGCCGGAACCGGCATCAGTGGACTGATGAAGCCGGAAAAGACTCTTTTAACATTACTCGATTACAAGGCCATTGAGTTCATCTTTGAACCTAATAAAAAAGCCATCAAAATCTACAACCGGCTTTATCCAAAAAAGCGAGTCGGTGCATGCTTTCATTTGACATGTTGACCGATTAAAAGGAGGAAGGTATGAAAATCGAGATCAAAAAACCAACAGATAAGGATCTTGAAAAAAGAGATGTTTTATCCTGGCCCATATGGGAAAAAGAAATTTCTCGTTTTGACTGGCATTATGACAGTACTGAAGAATGCTATCTATTGGAAGGCAAAGTTATTGTTGAAACAAAAGATGGAGAAAAAGTGGAATTCGAAAAGGGAGATTTTGTTACATTCTCAAAAGGGTTGTCCTGTATTTGGGATATTAAGGCGCCGGTAAAAAAGCATTATAACTTTAAATAAAAATATTAATTTAGCCTGTTGCTGTCCCATTAATCAACAGAATTATTGATTCAAAGGTCTCTAAGTAGGAGCATCTATGATATGAAATTAGGAATTATAGGTCTTCCCGGATCAGGGAAATCGACGATATTTGAAGCATTAACGCGAAGCATTCTTCCTGAAGGCCACAAGGGAGAAAATCGTATCGGTACCATCCAAGTTCCGGACAAACGTGTGGCTGTGTTAAGCAAAATGTATAAACCCAAAAGAACTATTTATGCCCAGGTAGAATATTTCCTTCCGGGTATGATGCGACAAAAAAGAGATCAGAAAATTTGGAGTCAGGTAAGAGACTGTGATGCTTTGATTCATGTAATCCGGAATTTCGGTGTATACGGTTTTGAAAAACCGAAACCATATTATGATTTTCAAGCCATGGACCAAGAACTAATATTAGCTGATCTTGTTGTGGTTGAAAAAAAGCTTGAAAATGTCGAACTCGACAGAAGAGGGGACAAGAAGACTTCTAAAGATGAACTTTCTCTTTTAAACCAATGCCTTAAAAATCTTGAAAACGAGATACCTTTAAGAAGGTTTCCGGATCTTGCCTCTGCCCATAATTTAAGGGGCTATGCTTTCTTATCAGCAAAACCCATGTTGGTTATGTTTAACAATGAAGATGAGGATGACTCTATCCCTGATGCAGCAGATTTGATATCCGGGGAGGATTGCACGGTTATAAGAGGTAAACTCGAACAGGAACTTGCGCAGATGTCCGATGAAGAAGCCGGGGAGTTTTTGTCTGAATTCAATATTTCAGCATCTGCCATGAACAGAGTTATCAAACGATCGTATGAACTGCTTGGTCTTCTCTCTTTTTTTACCGTGGTTAATGATGAGGTAAAAGCCTGGACCGTAAAAAAAGAGACTAAAGCAATTGACGCCGCAGGAGTAATCCATACAGATATGCAAAAAGGGTTCATACGCGCAGAGGTGATTTCCTATGATGATCTTATGGATGCCGGTACCTATCACCAGGCCAGAAAGAAGGGAAACGTAAGACTTGAGGGAAAAACTTACGAAGTCCAGGATGGAGATATTATAACATTCCGTTTTAATGTGTAGCCCGCTTGTAAAACCTAAAAACAAAAAAATGTATTTGAAACATTTTTACTTTATCCTGAAAAGCCTGGTCCTTTGGGTCTCCGGCTCCGCTTCTCTCCGAGGCGTAGGATCGTGCCTTTACGAGCCGGAGGCC
>CAZKDT010000010.1:0-19444 GCA_964551515.1 uncultured Desulfobacteraceae bacterium
TTACATTTTATTATCAGTTGGCGGCTCAATATCACCATTTGATACACCAGAACTTGTTGAGATGTTACTCTATACTACCCTAAATAAGCGAAAGGTAAACAAAATGGGTTTTTTAAATATTTTTATATCCCTTCATAGAAGCGATATAAGAATGTGTCTGAATTCGCTAAAATACATAATAAATCAAACACATAAAGTATCTCTCGCATTTTGTTTGCGATCAATTAGGGTATTATTCAATATGAACCGTATCCCCGGGTTTGGGAACAATTGCTGAAAAGCCTTGATCGTTTAAAAAATCTGCAAAAGATAAGGATTGATCTTCTTCACCGTGGACCACGGCAATCTTATGGATATGCAAATTAGATTCCTTAAGAAAACGGAACATTTCATTTCTGTCTCCATGGGCGCTGAAACCGCCCAATTTCACGACGTGCGCTTTCAAAGGATATTCTTTGTTTAAAAATTTCAGTAGGGGGGCTGAACCGTTACGACCGGATTTTTCATATTTCGCGCCCTGTTCAATAATACGACGTCCCAGGGTATTTTGAGCCATATAGCCCACGATTAGAATCGTATTTCTCGGGTTATGGATTTTATGGCGCAAATGATGCAGAACCCGCCCGGCTTCACACATTCCTGAGGCTGCGATAACGATATGCGGTTTCTGATCCCGGTTTAACGCCATGGATTCTTCGACCGAACCCACAAAATGAACCTTTTCAAAGAAAAACGGATTTTTACCTTTTGAGAGAAAAATTTCATGAGTTTCGAGGTCATAAACTTCGGGATGCTCTCCAAAAACACGGGTAATATTGGTTGCCAGAGGGCTGTCCACGAATATGGGTACCGGACGGACTTCATTGTCATTATACAGTTCATGAAGCATGTATAAAAGTTCCTGAGTGCGACCGTATGCAAATGCAGGTATAATAACCGTTCCTCCCCGTTCAACGGTATTTGTAAGAACCTTCTTTAACTTGGATTTCAAATCTTGTAACGGTTCGTGAAAACGGTTTCCGTAGGTGCTTTCCATAATCATCAAGTCGATGTTCCGGTCGGTCTCTTCGAAACGAAGGGCCGGATCTTTTATAATGGGCTTGTTAAATCGACCAATATCGCCCGTATAACAGATCGTGCGTGAACGACCGTTTTCAATGATCTTGATTATGGATATCGCAGATCCTAAAATATGACCTGCTTCGTAAAACGTGCAGGTCGAATCTCTTCCAACGACTGTGGGGCTGCGATACGGATGACCTTCAAAAAAAGTAAGAGCATGCTTTGCATCTTCCGTGGAATAAATCGGATGGACTGCGTCCATTTGATGTTCTTGGATGAGTTCGTTGATTTTTTCTGTGTTGAGTTGATGACCGTCTTTTTTTAAAATCTTTTTGATATGGTTTAAATCTCTTTTTGAGTTTCTTTTTTTGCCATGGGACATTTTTTTCTGAGATAAAATAGACCTCAAGGTTTTATAATTGAGGTAATTTGCGTCCGATTCCTGGATGTGAGCTGAATCCATCAGGAGGTATTCACATGCATCTTGAGTTGCGCGGGTACATAGAATCCGTCCAACAAAATTGTTTTTGGTTAGCAATGGAATGCGTCCGGAATGATCAATGTGAGCATGCGAAAGTATGAGGCTGGTAATGTGTTGTGGATCAAAGGGCAGTTGCCTGTTTTTTTCTTCGGTTTCTTTTCGACGACCCTGAAACATTCCACAGTCCAGCAGTATGCGATCATTTTCAGTGGCTATCAAATGCATAGACCCGGTAACTTCCCGAGCAGCACCGTAAAACGTTATCTCCATAGTAGTTTTCTCCTCTAACTTGATAGTATAGGAATTTCCTTTTATGGGACACAGACCCGCCTGCCATTGCAAGGCAAAAGCGGGCAGGTGAACACAGATTGTCAAAATTCTTAAATTGCAAAATAACAATATTATCTGTGTATATCTGCAAAAATCTGCCTGCCCCGTAGCTCCGGCAGATGGTACTGGGGCGTCTTATTTAACTTGTTATTTCATTTGTCCATTCAACATAAAAATCGTTTTTAACAATAGATGCAATGTGTTCGTCGAAATAAAAGTGCTCTATGAGCCATTTTTGGTTCCGGTAGTCTATTACCAGATGATTATTGTCGATTATCCGTATAACACGGCATTTTGAAAGATCCATGATACCGGTTCCCAAAGCCTTTAATACCGATTCCTTTGACGTCCAGTAGCGATAAAAAAGGATGAATGGATCTGTGTCAGAAAGTTCCCATTCACTGTCACGGGCTGTTTTTCTGAAAAGTGTCTTTGAACAGGATCGGATCTTTTCGATATCAATACCGATGGGAGCTGAAGCAATCACGGCCGCCACATATTCAGACTTGTGAGTCAGGGACCAGTAATTCCCGTTAAACGGCAAGGGGACGCCTTTTTTATCTTTTTTTAGGTTGCATAATTGGACGTGGCTCTTTTTGGCGGATATTTCAAGGGCTTGTCTGGCATGTTTGCTTAGAAAGGTAACCTTTTCCCTGCCTTTAAGTTGTTGTTCTTTATCAGAAACAGCGAGAATTACCGGAAAAAGAATCGGTCTCGGGTTTTGGGGTTTGGCATTTGGGATTGTTTCCATATTAATTCGAATCGTGCCATTGGCTCTGCATCTTGCGCTTTAATTTCAATGCCTCATCATATACCTTATTTTTCGGAAGGCCGTATTTTTGGGCGATAAATTTTGAAAGTTCGGAAAGTTTGCTCTGTTTTTTCTCCAGCGCTTCAATTATCTCAGTTTCAACGGTCTTAATAGAAACGTCTTTGTTTTTTTCACATCCCGTTAAAAGAAGCGTGCATTCACCTTTTATTGCCGGTCGTGCATTCAAGCTGAAAAGAATTTCAGATAAGAATCCTCTAATAAATTCTTCGTGTAACTTGGTCATCTCCCTGGACAGCACAGCGTGCCTGTCCCCCATGACAAATATGATCTCCTTTAAAAATGTCAAAATGCGCTTCGGAGATTCATAAAATACCATGGTTTTGCTTTCAGCGGCAAGGTCTTTAAGTTGCTTGAGCCGCCTTGCTTTCTTTTTAGCGGGAAAGCCTATGAATACAAAGGAATCGGTTGGCAGTCCCGAAACACTGAGAGCCGTGATGACAGCCGACACACCGGGAATGGGAATGACTCTTATATGGTTAATAACGGCCTCTTTTACAAGCCTGTAGCCAGGATCGGATACGGATGGTGTGCCTGCATTCGATACCAGGGCCACCGATGATCCGGATTTGAGCCTGTTTATAAGATCCTGTGTACGCTCACCTTCATTATGTTCATGAAAAGAGATCATATGACATTTGATATTGTGATGTGCCAGCAGCCTGCCGGTATGCCTTGTATCTTCTGCAGCCACAAAATCGACGTTCACGAGAATATTGAGAGCTCTTACGGTAATATCGTTCCTGTTCCCAATGGGGGTGGCAACCACGTAAAGTGCGCCTGATTCATCCATATGCGAGTTCGAAGGCATTTTTAACGATCTCTATATAAGGGTTCTTTTCTGCAGAAACTATGCTTACAACATCAAACCTTGCTTTTACATTATGCTGATTTGAGGCTTTTAGATAGTAGAGTGCCACCATGGAAATTTTGCGCTGCTTTTTAGGGGTTACGGCCCATTTGGGATTCCCGAATCGACCGGATTTTCTTGCTTTGACCTCGATAAAAACAAGGGCATCCTTATCTTTTGCAATAATGTCGATTTCGCCAATCTTGTTACGGTAATTCTGTTCCAGAATTTTGTATCCGTTCTTTTTAAGATGCCCGACGGCTATGGACTCACTTTTTTTACCAAATTGCTGTCGCTTGTTTAACATATGAATCCGTTAAATCAGCCCACGATAGGGTGTAAATCAAGACTGTTGTTTGCTAAGATTGCCATGGCTATTTGGTTTCGGAGCCATGGTTTGTCAAAATGCAAGGATAAGCGTTTACCAACGGGCTTAATTTACACCCCCACGATATACAATACACTTGATCTCAACTTTGGCTCCCTTGGGCAGGGCGCTTACCTCAACCACGGCTCTGGCCGGTCGATGCACTGAAAAATATTCGGTGTAAATTTTGTTAAATTCGGCAAAATCCCCTATATCGGTGAGAAAAACATCAACTGCCATCACACAGTTAAGATCACATCCCGCAGCCAGCACAATCTGTCGAAGATTCTCTAAGGTCTGGCGTGCCTGGGGCGCAAAATCAGGACTTATCAACTCCCCGGTTTCAGGTTGCATTCCGAGCTGCCCACTCACAAAAACCCAGTTAGCAATCTCTATACCCTGGGAATAGGGGCCGATGGCAGACGGCGCTTGATTCGTTTGAATTACCTTACACTCCATGATAATCTCCTTCTATATTACCAATCATACAGAATTTCCCAGTGTTCCTGAAAGGAAGGACCGTTTTGGCTGTATTTAAACGACAGGATCTTATCTTTACCGGTATTCTTACTAATTTCTTCCCCCCAGTACCGAATACTGATTGCCGGAATCATTCTTGGAGCATCATCAGAACCACCGGTAATAGAGAGTTGTTCCAGCCACATTTCTTTTTCCTCCACCACCTTCCATATCCTGCCGGTTTGTTTGCTTCTCACCCTTTCACCAACATGAGGAAGTGCCAGTTTATCCCGCAACTCTTTGAATTTATACATCGAAAGTTCGCCGTAATCTAGAACTCTTTCACCAAAAACCATAATGCCAATAGCTCCAATAGGTGCCGTTAGAAGAATGGATAAAACCGCTAGAGCTAGAATAACCTCTCCTGAAGCTACACCAGCGGCAAGGGGAACCGCCCCAATAGCAGCCTGAACAGTTGCTTTGGGAATATAAGCCACCACGCAAAACAGTTTCTCTTTCCAATCAAAAGGAGTCCCGAAAAGTGACACATATGTTCCCACACTTCTAAAAACAAGACCTGTTAAGATAACCAAGGTTCCGGCCAGACCTGCTTTCCAGGCCACATGAATATTCACCTGAGCCCCTACCAGAACAAAAAGCAAAAGCTCTGCAAATATCCATAGTTTCTTTAGTTTCTGAGAAATAATATGTGCAATGGGCTCAGATTTTTCCAAAATAATGAAACCGATAGCCATAACGCCCAAAAGACTGGCCACTGGAACATGTTCTTCGCAAACCGCTTCCAGCCAGGTAAGAACTATGGCAACCCCCATCACCACCATGGTCCGTTTTGGAGGACGCCAGTCATATTTTGTAAAAAGGTGATATAAAAAATATCCGGGAATGATTCCAACGATAATTCCAAGAACGATAGAAACGGGAATTGCACCCAGCTGCATAAGAATGTTTGCCTGTTCCCCACCATACATGCCTAAAAATACTGTGAACAGAACAATTACAAAAACATCATCCAACGAAGAAGCCCCAAGGATCATAGTGGGAATCGCCTTTTTGGCTCCCCGCCCTCGATCCATAAAGTCGATCATAAGGGGCACAACAACTGCCGGAGAAACTGCACCCAATATGCTACCAAGGATGGCAGCCTCAAGATATGTTATATGGAGCAGCTTGGGCGCCACGAGCATAACTCCACCGATTTCAAAAACAGCCGGCACAGCGCTCATAATAACTGCAGCACGTCCCACCCGTTTCAAAGCATCCCGGCGAAGTTCAAATCCGGCCCTAAGCAAAATCACAATCAGTGCTATTTTTCTGAAATCCCCGGAAACTTTCATCATTTCAGGGGACATAAAATTTAATACATAAGGACCAACAAGAACCCCAACGATGAGCATGCCTATCAGACCGGGTAATTGAAAGCGTTTAAACAGATAATCAGCTCCTAACCCCAAGATGATAATAAGCGCCAAGCTGAAAGCCATTTGATCCTCACTTTTTTCGGTTTATCTTTACCTTTATAAACAAGCCTCGCCGGTTAAAAAAAGAAGGAAAATCCTCATTAATCAACAGACTTATCCATGAAGCCTTTACAAGTGCTCTGTAAAAAAATGGGGTTTATGTTTACCCCCCTAATGATAAAAGATAAGAATAAAACATAGACTGTTCCCTTCTCTCACTCTATTTCATATGCGATACTGACCTGAACGCGAATTTGGCTTTCCCCTGTCTCAATCGGAGGTGCTGCTGAGGCTTCACTCCTCATTTCGGCTGTCCGAAAAACCTGTTGCCGGGTCGATATGTGGATCGGTTGGGTGCTGATTGAAACAATACGTTTTAATTTCACACCCGCCGCCTCAGCCAGACTTCTCGCCCGATCTATGGCCTCCTGAATTGATCGTTTTAAGGCTTCCTTTTCTAATGCTGCTTTATTTTTAATGTAAAATTGAATATGATTAATATTGTTGGCACCACTTTCCAGAGCTTTCTCGATAATCATGGAAACATTCTTGGATAAAGGCTCAGGCTCAAAGACTTCCAGTGTAATTTCAATGGCATTGTGTACTTCATATCCTTTAATTTTGGGGGGTCTCGCTTTATAATCCCTTTTGGGTGTAACGCGATAATCCGAAGTTTTCAGTTTAAGATCTTTAATGTTCAAACCCTTGATGGCTTGTATGACCGATTTGGTTTTGCCAGCATTTTCTGAGCTAACCTGTTCTAAATTTCGCCCCTGGGTCACGACGGCAACGGAAATCCTGGCCGAATCATTTTGACCCATGACCTCGGCCATGCCATCGGTAAGAATTAAATTACGATCCTGAGCAGACGGACATTGAGCAAAGACACAATGCGCGATGAGCATCAGACTTACCGTAAGCGCTTGAATAAATATTTTTTTCATTGTTTCCTCCTTTAATCTCCAAGTTTTATTTTTATTGGCATCTAAATTTATAGCAGGTTTCATTGCTTAATCAATCACTTTTTGATCTTTTATTTTGTTTCGAAATATTTTAAAAATTATGAATATTACACTATGGAACCTAAAAAAAACTTCCCGACCCCTGAATGATTTAGTGCCTCTGAAAGATCAGGGTAAAGGCATTTGATTTCAGTGTAGCGAACCGACGGCGTGTTTCCCTTGAATATCTTTTTAAAATTTAGTATTTTTTATATTTTTGTTGAAAACTGAGTGAAACATCAAAAAACAGGGCTGGACGCAAGGGACCAGTAAAAAAACCTATGGTTATGGTAAAACGAATAATTATCACTTTGATTGGAATAATTGTGTTGATTGGAGGGTTGGCCGGGATTAAATACCTTCAGATTGAGAGAATGACTGCCTCTGGAAACAATTTTATGCCGCCTCCGGAAATTGTTACAACGGCCATAGCCAGAAACGACTCATGGGAGTCTTTGTTAGCCGCCATCGGGTCAAGGCGTGATGGTTACCGCGGAACTTACGGGAAAAGTGGTGCATATCGCCTTTGAACCGGGCACCATGGTTAAAGCGGATAATCTTCTGGTGCAGCAGGATACGTCGGTCGAATCGGCGCAGTTGCGCGCGGCCGAGGCTGAGGTGGCGCTCGCAAAAATAAACTTTGAGCTCACAAAAAAAACTGGTGGCCAATAAAACCGTATCCCAATCTGATTTTGATAACGCCGATGCACAGTATAAACAAGCGGTGGCCCAGGCCGATAACATTCGTGCAGTTATCGGGAAGAAGACCCTTCGAGCCCCGTTTGCCTGCCGTCTCGGTATTCGCCAGGTGAACCTGGGGCAAACGCTCAATGAAGGGGATGAGATTGTTTCTCTCCAGTCCCTGAATCCCATTTATGTGAATTTTCTGTTGCCCCAGCAACGGCTGGCCCAGGTGCACCCGGGTCTGGCCATTCGACTGACCACCGATGCGTTTCCAGGACAGATCATTTCCGGAAAAATTACCGCCATAAACTCCCAGGTTGATGCTGCTACCCGAAACATTCGGATTCAGGCAACCGTGGAGAACCCGGCAGAGCGGCTTCGACCCGGTATGTACGTGAACGTATCGGTGGTGTTGCCGGACCGGATTGAGGTGGTCACCATTCCCGCCACCTCAGTGCTGTATGCACCTTACGGAGATTCCGTATTTGTGGATGAGGAGCAAAAAAATGACTCAAATAAATCGTCCGGCCTGATGCTGAACCAAAAGTTCTTACGTTTGGGAGAAAAACGCGGGGACTTTGTCTCTGTTATCTCCGGGCTCACACAGGGGGAGACAGTGGTCAGTACCGGCGTGTTTAAGCTTCGAAACGGCCAGGCCGTTGTTATAGACAACACACTGTCACCTGAATTCAAGCAAATGCCCAAACCGGCGGATGCATAATTCAAAAACACTCAACCCAAATGAATTTTAACTGTTTTTATTATTTTATGTAAACCATGAAACTCACCGATCTGTTTATCCGCCGTCCGGTCCTTGCATTGGTCATTAATCTTGTGATCATTATTGCCGGTTTGCAGGCGATTCGAACGCTCAATGTTCGCCAGTATCCCCGCAACGAGAACTCCGTGGTTACGGTCAGGACGGTTTATGTTGGAGCAAGCGCCGATCTTGTCCGAGGATTTATTACCACTCCCCTGGAGCGGGCCATTAGCGCGGCCGACGGCATTGAGTATATTGAATCACAAAGTGCCCTTGGCCTTTCCACTATCAACATTCGCTTGAAACTCAATTACGATCCCATCCAGGCGCTTTCCGAAATCAGTGCCAAGATGGACCAGGTTCGAAACGATTTGCCCCCGGAGGCAGAGGTTCCCACCATCGATGTGGAATCGGCCGACAGCCAGTTTGCCTCATCGTATCTGAGTTTTACCTCCGATGTTCTGATGCAAAATGAGATCACCGACTACCTGGTACGTGTGGTTCAACCCCGACTCTCTGCGGTAGAAGGGGTACAACGGGCCGATATTTTCGGCGGCAGGACATTTGCCATGCGCATCTGGCTGAAACCCGATCGCATGGCTGCGTTCAACATCAGTCCGGTTCAGGTGCGACGTGCCCTGGCTGCCAACAATTATCTTACCGCGGTGGGCCGTACCAAAGGGGCGTTGATCCAGGTGAATTTCACTGACAATACGGACCTGCGCTCCGTGGAAGAATTCAAACGATTGATTATTCGACAGCAGGATGGCGCCATTATAAGACTCGAGGATATCGGAGATATCGTGTTGGGAGCGGAAGATTATGATACCGAAGTGCGTTTTTCAGGACAAACCGCTGTGTTTATGGGCATCTGGCCCCTGCCGAATGCCAATTCCCTGGATGTCATTAACCGGATTCGCGTTCAGATGCAATACATACAATCGGTTCCTTTCGATCCGTATTGATCCCTGTGGTCGCCATTCCCGGGGTTCGAGTGCTTCCGGTAACACCGCCGGCGCTTCCCGGGGGCGGTCAGTTTCCCGTTAAGTTTGTTTTGGCCTCCACGGCTGAAACAGAACAGATCCTCTCTTTTGCCAGACAGATTCAGATCAAAGCCATGCAAAGCGGATTGTTTGCTTTTCCCCCGATTATTGACATCAAAATCGACCAGCCCCAGGCAGAACTTGTTATTGATCGGGGATCGGGTGGCGGATATAGGGCTCAGCCTTGAGCAAGTAGGGGTGGATATTTCGTCCATGCTGGGAGGGGATTTTGTGAACCGGTTTTAACAGTTAAATGCCGTAAAAATCAGCGGGGTGTCCGTGCGCCCCCTGGATGAAGCGCTTCGGTATCTTGAAGACGAAGCGGCAAAAATTCTTCCCAAAGGATACGTGGTCGACTACACCGGAGAGTCCCGTCAGCTGCGCACGGAAAGCAATAAATTTCTTCCCGCTTTCGGGCTTGCCGTGGTGCTTATTTTTCTGGTGCTGGCCGCACAATTTAACAGCTTTGGAGATCCTTTTGTCATCCTTGCCGGGTCGGTGCCGTTGGCCATGTTCGGCGCGCTGGTGTTCACGTTCCTTAAAATGCCGGATCCCAATATTTCATTTTGGACCCACGGTTGGACCTCTACCATGAATATCTACTTTCAGGTGGGCCTTGTGACTCTTGTTGGGTTGGTGTCCAAGAACGGCATTCTTATTGTGGAGTTTGCCAATAAGCTCCAGGAACAGGGACGATCCAAACACGAAGCGGTTAGAGAGGCGGCCTTGACCCGGCTGCGCCCGATACTCATGACCACCGGGGCCACTATTGCCGGTCATTTCCCCTTGACCCTGGTCACGGGCGCAGGCGCTGCAGCCCGAAACTCCATTGGCCTGGTAATCGTAGGCGGCATGACCATCGGCAGTCTTTTCACCCTTTTTATTGTTCCGTCGATTTATATGCTGATTGCACGGGATCATTCCACAAAAGAGGCGCCCGACGCCGTTGGATTGCAAGGATCACCCGACAATCCATAATTTATTTCCATAGACCCGCTTACGGAATTGCTATAGGTTTGATGTTTTCGTAAAAAGTCCGATTTAGACGGTTTCGTAAAAAGTTCAAATTCAAGGCATGCAAATTTTGTAATCATCGGCTATCCGCCGGTCCCGTAGGGAGCGTACTTTTCGTATGTTGAATGATTTCGAAATACAGTACAACGCAGAAGTTGGACTTTTTACGAGACCGTCAGATCTATTTGCATAAGATCTTCTGCAAGGAGAAGGGGGCCGGAATAGGTTTTCCGGCACTGTTTCTCGATATCAACCTGATCGCATTCCGGATAAAAATGGGTTAAAACCAGTTTGCGGACATTGGCCCGGGTTGCAATTTCCCCTGCCAGAAAGGGAGTAAGATGCCCTTTTACTTTCAATTCATCGGGAAGTGCCGATTCACAAATAAGAAGATCCGCATCCTTTGCAAGCGTCACCAGATTTTCGGAAAAATCCGTATCCCCGGAATAAACCATGGATATTCCGGCGGAACTTGTTATTCTGAATGCAATGCTTTCCGGGTTGTGCTCAACCGGAAGCGATTCCACTTTAAAATCATCAAACTCCCTCATGTCATAACCGGTATTGTCGAGTTCAATAATGTTTAAAAGACCCGGTGCAAGTTCAATCCAATGACCGTAAACGTTTTTCAGGTTGTCATAGAATTTTGCAAATTCCCTCCCGGCCATCAGGGTAAGCGGAATTTTACGCCGGCTCCCGTCAGGATATTTGTTGGCGAATAAAAACGGGACCAGTTCAGCGGTATGATCCGGGTGGAAATGGCTGTAAAAAATAAATGAAACATCATATATTTCCACTCTGTTTTCAAGAAGCTTGCGCATGGTGCCGGCTCCGGAATCAAACAAAAGAAATTTGTCCCTTATTTTCACGAGTATTGAGCATGAACTTCGTTTCAGAGAAGGAACGCATGTTCCTGAACCCAGGATGGTCACAGATAGCTCAACAGAATCAGCATTCATTTTTTGCCTGCTTTTTTTTCAATTTTGTTTATAATCCACCGTAAGAGTTTTTTATCATCCTTATAATCGACAACCTCTTTGAGGTCTGCCAATGGAATCTCAGCACGCGCCATGCTTTTATGGCCGCCTGCAGAGCCAATTTTTCCGAAACTTAGTTTGGCAACTTTACCTGCATCTTTACGAAGACCGTCGTTTCTGAAAACAAGAACCAGTTTTTTATTGTATAAACCAGAGACAATGCTCCAGTTCACGGAGCTGATTTTCATGAAAAAATCTGCTATAATTACGCAAATGTCAGGATTTGCGACCGAACCGAGGTAAGCAAACATATGTCCTTTACGAACCCGCTTATTATCAAGGGCCATTTTAAAATATTTTAAAAAGTCGAACGTCAATTCCGACTGCTCAATCTTGTTGATAAGATGGAGATTAGAATGACGGTAAAGGAACTGAAATGCCCTGACATCTTCAATTAAGGTTTGACGTACGAAATTGTCCGTATCTGTTTTAATGGCATAAAACAGGCCGGTGGCCAGTTTGCTGGAAGGTTTAATTTTTGCAGCCCTTAAATATTCGGTCATGATGGTGGCAGTCGCTCCGTATTTAGGACGAATATCCACAAAAGGCGCACTAACGCCCGTGTCGGGATGATGGTCTATAATTACATGCGGCGGGTACCCTGTAAATAGTTCATTATGACTGGGCTGGGAATCCACAAATACAAAACGGTTGAAGGCGCCTTTAATAATGTCTTTGATTGGAACAAGATCAACACCCAATAGTCGGATCATTGAAATGTTGTCCGGACGTTTAATGATGTTGATATTGGAAATGGTTACACTGGATACTTTGCGCCAAAGCAATCTTTTGACAGCCATCGCGCTTGCAATTGAATCCGGATCGGCATTGATCAGGATAAGAACCGTGTTGTCTCCTCCAAACGGTTCATAAAAACGGCGCAATTTTTCGACGGCTGAAAGTGTCATATGGGCATATAATATATTAAAAAAATTTTAATGCAATCATACTTTTTTTTCGATTCAGGCAAATCAAGAAAAAAAATGGTTTATCTTCTTGACAGTTACAAATAATATCTGTTATCAGACTATCATTTTTTTAGAGGCATTTATTAAAAATCAAAGCAATGCTTCGAATTTAAAGAATTTTTATCAGGCAGGATGCCAAAAAAGAAAAAAAAGGTTTTCGACTATAAAAGAAACCAGGCTTGGGTCGAAAATCTTTACATTGTAACGCAACTGGGCCTTACAATGGCCGGTTGCATCGGTTTTTGTTTTTTTATTGGACTATACCTTGACAAATGGTTGGGAACAAGGGGTGTTTTCATAACCATATTTATCATTTTGGGTGTTATCGGTGGCGCAAACGTTGTATACCGTCAAATTCTCGAGATAACCGAACAAACCGAACAAAAGGAAAATAATAAATAAATCCCGAAAATGGAAACCATTAGACAAACACAAAAAAAGTACTGTACCAGAGCAATCACGGTTGCAATTTTTGCAGGACTTTTATTTATCCTGATCGATTACAAACCCATTGGAAAGGGTTTGATTCTGGGAACTGTTTTCAGCATCTTAAATTTTATCTTAATGGGTGAAATGCTCCCTCTGAAAATTGGCAAAACAAAAGGAAAAACTTTCATGTTTTCCCTGGGTTCGATTTTTTTCAGATATTTTATTTTAGCCATACCACTGGTAATAGCTATCAAGCTTGAGCAATACAATCTTATTTCTGTGGTGGTCGGTATTTTTTTTGTTCAGGTGTTTATTATGGCGGATCACCTGTTGGATTTTTTATGGTCTGCCCGTGAAAAACAGGTATAGGAAGTATGTATTATGGAAGATTTAGGTAGAATTCACCAACTCATCGTTCCTTTTTTCGGACACGATATGGTTTTTAATCTTGAAATCATTTTAATGACCTGGATCGTCATCTTAGGGCTGATTTGTTTTGGTTTTCTGGCTACCAGAAAAAAAAATATACTGCCCGGTCCTTTACAGGTAATAGGAGAATTACTTATTACAAGTCTTTACGGTTTGACCGGGGATGCTTTGGATGAAGCGCTGGCAAAAAAATATGCGCCCCTGATATGTGCACTGTTCATGTTTCTGGTAATTTGCAACTGGCTGGGGCTCATTCCCCACCTTGAAGAACCGACCAAGGACCTAAACACACCGTTAAGTCTGGGGATAATGGGGTTTTTTATTGCCCATTATACCGGGATTAAGGCCAAGGGTTTAAAACGTTATCTATTAGATTACTGCCATCCGATCTTCATCATGGCGCCGCTGAATGTGATCGGTGAACTTGCCAAAATTGTTTCCATATCTTTTCGTTTGTTTGGCAACATTATGGGTGGGGCAATCATTATACTGGTTGTATCCTATTTAACTTACAGTATAATTTTGCCGCCATTTCTGAATGCTTTTTTTGGAATTTTTGTCGGCACAATTCAGGCTTTTGTTTTTACCATGTTAACGCTTGTATATATTTCAGTGCAGGTTAATTAAGTTATGTCATATGATGTTAAAACTTGGGTAGATGTGGCTGCATTTGTGGGATCTGGACTCTCAATGGGTTTGGGTGCCATCGGCGCAGGGATCGGTGAAGGATTAACGGCAGCGCGTGCCACTTTAGCCATATCTCGCAATCCCGAAGCTGCCGGCGAAATTTTTAAGACAATGCTGGTCGGCCAGGCCATTGCTGAGACGGCTGGAATTTTCGGCCTTGTTATTGCCATGATGTTGCTGTTTTTAAAAAACCCCAACCCATCAATTATTATGGTCGCGGTCTTCATAGGAGCCGGATTGTGCATGGGGTTCGGAGCTATAGGTTCAGGTGTGGGCGGAGGTTTCCCCGCAGGTGAAGCGTGTACCGGGATAGCACGCCAGCCGGCAATGACCAAACGCCTGAACACAACCATGCTAATAGGCTCATCAATATGCCAAACCCCCGCAATTTTTGCTCTGGTAACCGCTCTTATTCTTTTATTTTCAGATTTTTCCGCCCTTCCCCTTTGCCCAACCTGGGCTGCAGTTCTGGGGGCAGGGTTCGCGTGCGGAATAGCTGCCATCGGACCGGGTTTTGGTGACGGCCTAGTTGCGGGCGCTTGCTGTGAGTCGGTGGCAAGACAACCTTCATCGGCGACAATAGCCACGACGACGATGCTTTTGGGAATGGCGGTTACTGAGACAACAGCCATATATGGTCTTTTGGTAAGTTTTATATTGATGTTTAAAACCTTTCCGGCAACGGAGGCACTTGCACCTGCCATGGCTTTACTTGGCGCTGGTTTGTGCATGGGTATCGGTGCTATTGGACCGGGAATCGGAGAAGGGCTGACAGCGTATAGCGCAGTGGGGCAGGTGGGAAAAAATCAGGATAATAGCCCAGAGTTAGTAAGAGTAATGCTGGTGGGCCAGGCGGTTTCCGAATCCACCGGAATCTATTCTCTGGTGATAGCTCTGGTTTTAATTTTTGTCGTGTGATGATGATCTCTTTTGATAACAAAATAAACTTTAAACTTTTAGGAGGATAAAAATGGCAATCGAAGGCGCGGACATTATAAAAGCAGCAGCTTTTTTAGGAGCGGGACTTTCAATGGGGATCGGAGCCATCGGTCCGGGAGTCGGTGAAGGTATGGCCGCTGCAAAAGCATGTGAAGCAATCGGTAAAAACCCAAAAGAAGCGGGACTGTTAACCCGAACAATGCTCGTCGGTCAGGCGGTTTCCGAATCCACCGGAATCTATTCTCTGGTGATAGCTTTATTACTTCTTTTTGTTGTTTAATTCCTGAAGCTGTTTTTTTGAAAAGTGGACTATGCATATTATCAGCAATATAGCTCTTATAACTATAAATGAAACGCTATTTGTTCAACTTATTTCGTTCCTAATATTTTTGTTTATCATTAACCGTATTATGTTTCGTCCTTTACAAAATACAATGAGCGAAAGGGAGAAATATATAGGTCAGATAAATCGCGATATTGCGGATGCGACCAAGGATCTTCAAAGCCTCACAGATAAACTGCGAGCAAAGGAAATGGAAACAAAAACTCGGGCTTTTGAATTACAGGGTGAAATCGAAGAATTAGGAAAAAATGAGGCCGCTACGATATTCGCTTCTGTTCAGGAAGAAATCAAAGATAGAAAACAAAAGGCGGAAAAAGAAGTTGAAGCTCTGCTTTCTGATGCCAGAAAAAATATCAAAAAGGAATCGGAATCCCTGGTGGTGAATATTATGGAATGTTTGTTGGATCGGAGGCTGGTTCAATGAAGAGGCTCGATAACATAATGTGGCTGTGCTTTTATTTTTTAGTAGGGATTATAAGTTTCCATCTTTGCGGGCAAGACGTTTGGGCTGCTGAAAACGCAGGGAGTTGGCGTAGTACGTATGACATAGTCTTAAAATGGATCAATTTCATAATACTTGCCTTTGTGTTGGTTAAATTTGGCAGAGCGCCTCTCATGAATTTTTTACGGGGTAAAAAAGAAAATCTGGCGCGGGAAATAAAGCAAATAGAGAATAAAAAGGTAGAACTTAAAGGCAAGATCAAGGAGACTTCTAAAATTCTCGATGAAAGTGAAGTCCGTTTTGCAGAACTAAAAGAGCGAATCGTTCGCCAGGGGGAAAAGAAAAAAGAGGCCATTATCCAAACCGCTCAAAATCAAAGCAAGACCATGCTGGAAGACGCAAAGCGAAGAATCGATACTCATTTTATACAGGCCAAAAACAAATTTAGGGCAGAAATGATTGACAGGGCTATTGATCTTGCAATGAAAAGATTTCCCAAAGAGATTACCGCTGAAGATAATGAGAAATTAACCATTGAGTATTTAACCCTGGTGAAATAAAATTTTTAATATTTCAACCGGAGTGGGCTCCCTAATTTATTGGGACCTTACAATAAAACAAATTAATAAGCCCGGCGGTTCATTAGCCGGGCTATTTGATTTCAGGTGTCAGGAGGTATCCAGCCCTGAGGGAACGATTCATGATTTATGCTATACATTGCCGTTTCCTCACCTAACCCCAGCGACGTTCTCGCTCTGGAACTTTCCGCTCCAATGTTTTCTCCGATCCATTCAATATACAAATTCATTTTTTGTAACGACCCCGAATTTCTAAAAACACCTTTTCCGTGTTCATATAATATGGGCCAACTCATTTCGCCCTTAACCCTGACACCTGACACCCGAAACCTGACAACGGAACCACGGTTTGTCAATAGACAAGGATCAGCGTTTACCAACGGACTTGATTGATACCCTATCAGACTGCGGTAAACACAACGCTATCTCCTTTCACATCGGCCATTAACTTTGTTCCTTCCGGGATATTTCCCTTAAGGATTTCCATGGAAAGCGGATTTTCGATATATTTTTGAATGGCTCTCTTTAATGGGCGAGCGCCATATATTTGATCAAATCCTTTTTCAGCAAGAAAATTCCGTGCATTTTCTGAAAGGACAAGCGTCATATTCATTTGAGTCAGCCTGGATCCAAGCCGTTTAACCTGGATGTCGACGATTTCACCGATTTGTTCCTGTGTCAAATTATCAAAAATTATGATTTCATCGATCCGGTTTAAAAATTCAGGCTTAAATTTGGATTGCAGGGCTTCTGTAACTCTGGATTCCATTTCTTCGCGTCTTTTTTCTCCGAGTTCCTGAATCCACCGGCTGCCCACGTTTGATGTCATGATGATGATGGTATTCTTAAAATCCACCGTCCTTCCATGGCCGTCTGTCATCCGTCCGTCATCTAAAATTTGAAGCAACACATTAAAAACCTCTGGATGTGCCTTTTCGATTTCATCAAACAGCACCACGCAATACGGCCTCCGACGGACAGCCTCTGTAAGATATCCCCCTTCTTCATACCCCACATACCCCGGCGGGGCGCCGATGAGCCTTGAAACCGCATGCTTTTCCATGTATTCCGACATGTCAACTCTGACCATGGCCTGTTCACTGTCAAAAATAAATTCCGCCAGCGCCTTGGCCAATTCGGTCTTCCCCACACCGGTGGGACCCATAAAAATAAAAGATCCGATGGGGCGGTTTGGGTCCTGCAATCCTGAACGGGCCCGACGAACTGCATTTGAGATCGCGGATATGGCTTCTTTCTGTCCAATGACCCGATCCCCGAGGCGATCTTCCATATGGATAAGTTTCTCCCGTTCCCCTTCAAGCATCCTGCTCACAGGGATGCCGGTCCATCTGGATATGACCTGGGCAATGTCTTCAGCATCCACTTCCTCTTTAAGCATTTTTTTGTTTTTCTGGAGGCTGGCGAGTTTTTCATTGGCCTGGTTCAAGTTGCTCCTGAGTTCCGCAGCCTCCCCGTATCTAATCTCCGCAACTTTTGCCAGATTCCCCTCTCTTTCAGCCTGCTGTTCTTCAATGCTAAGCTGCTCCTGCTGCTCCTTGATCTTTCTGATGGTCTGGATCAAATCCTTTTCATTTTGCCAGTGGGCTTTGGTTTCAAGGATTTCATCTTTCAGATTATTTATCTTGGCTTCAAGCCCGGCAAGACGCTTTTTGGATTCAGGATCAGATTCTTTTTTTAATGCTTCCCGTTCTATTTCAGCCTGGGTTATCTTGCGCTGGATCTCATCTATTTCCACAGGCATGCTATCGATTTCGATCCTGAGTTTTGAAGCGCATTCATCCATCAAGTCAATGGCCTTGTCCGGAAGAAATCGGTCGGAAATGTAGCGATGAGACAGGGTAGCGGCGGCAACGATGGCCGAATCCTTAATCCTAACCCCGTGATGGACCTCGTATTTTTCCTTAAGACCCCGGAGTACGGATATGGTATCTTCCACTGTGGGCTCGAGCACCATGACCGGTTGGAAACGCCGTTCCAGGGCAGCGTCTTTTTCAATATACTTACGGTATTCATTGATTGTGGTCGCTCCCACACACCGCAGGGTTCCTCTGGCAAGGGCCGGTTTTAACATGTTCGAAGCATCCATGGCCCCTTCGCTGGCTCCCGCTCCCACAAGGGTATGCAGCTCATCAATAAAAAGAATAACTTCTCCTTCTGCTTTCTCCACCTCTTTTAGAACCGCTTTCAGACGATCTTCAAATTCTCCCCTGTACTTGGCGCCGGCAATGAGCGCTCCCATATCAAGGGCGACAAGCCGCCTGTTTTTAAGGCTTTCAGATACATCTCCGGCGATAATACGTTGGGCCAGGCCCTCAACAATAGCGGTTTTTCCCACACCCGGCTCTCCGATTAAAACAGGGTTGTTTTTTTTACGCCGGGACAGCACCTGGACAATCCGCCGGATTTCATCATCGCGTCCGATAACGGGGTCGAGCTTGCCCAAACGGGCCAGATCGGTTAGATTACGGCTAAATTTGTCAAGTGCCTGGTATTTTTCTTCCGGGTTGGGATCGGTTATCCGCTGGGTCCCTCGAATATCCAGGAGAACCTTTAAAATTGTTTCTCTTGAAATTCCCTTTTCCCCTAAAATTTTGGCGGCTTCTCCTTTTTTTTCGTCTGATATGGCAATAAAAATGTGTTCAATACTAACGTATTGATCTTTCATTTTGGCAGCCTCTGCAAAAGCAGCATCAAGAACTCCTTTTGTTCGGGGAGATATGAAAGCATCTCCGACCGTACTGCCGCTTACTTTTGGAAATCGGTTAATGGATACGGCAAGTTCACGGGAAACATCATCCGAAGAAACACCCAGTTTGTTCAGCATGGCCCGGGCGATTCCTTCCGGTTCATTGAGCATGGCAAGAAGTAAATGCTCCGGCTCGATCTGCTGGTTATTATGCTCTGAAGCCATGGATTGGGCATTTTGAATAAGTTCCTGTGATTTTATAGTAAATTTATCAAAACGCATGAAGTCCTCCTGTGGTTGTTATCGTCAGATGTTAAGAAAATAAACACTGACGGTTTAATGTCAAACCTTCAAGAGATATGAGCTTTATCGTATTATTTTAGCGCTTTGAAAATCTGGTTATCGAATACTAAATAATCTTATACAGGGCAAACGCATTTGAATCCCAATACAGTGAGAACGCTTCACGATAGCGTATATCTCTTTCCAACCGACTGAAACTTGTGCTTAAGCACCCGTAAGCCCGA
>CAZKDT010000011.1:0-19315 GCA_964551515.1 uncultured Desulfobacteraceae bacterium
CTGCACCCTTGACGCCTTGGATCTGCAGCGCCATCGACTTTTGCAACGTTAGGGTTTATTCTGATATTCCATCTGAAACTGTTTTAACATATCAAACAATTCTTTCTTTATAAAAATGCCCTGCTTTAGAAGAGACCTTTATCCGTTTGTTGAAATTAAAGTTCCATATATTGCTTTTCCATGGTATAATAAATTATTTAATATGGTCTTTTAAAGCAAACAAATCTAACCGTCTAACAGCGTGCCGGGGAGAACGCTTTGGTCACCAAATTTTTCGTATAATGAATCTAAAGTAGTGTTCAATCTCTGACGTTTTTGAGATGACGGGTTTTGATCAAAACTTTAAAAAAGGCAGGGCTATTGCTGACCCTGCCTTTTCAGCCTTGAAAGCCTCTTTTGTTTCAAGGCATAATCCGGTTCGATGAGCCACCAATCTGATAGAGTGCGGAGTCGTCCGAACCGGGTATATTTTCTATATGAAAGCTTCCCTAAATGCCGTTGTTAATCTTGGTAAACATCATATGCAGATTAATAGAGATGACCGAAGAATAAGATGCACGTGCACCAGAGAAGCATTTTAATCAGACAATCAACTCACGATATTTATAAATTTAATAATTTTCTAATTCTATTATGTCAAGTAAATTGTATATAAATTATATATAAATTATATATAATTCTCTTGAATTAGAATATATTGTAGTTTATTAACTTAAATTACTACATATTGTGTATCTATAAATCAAGAAACTTAGTGAAATCGAACTATTTTATTAAAATGCCTACTTAGAGCCCAAACGAAAACTATGATTTTTCGTTAAGATCAAGCCTCCGGCCCCGCTTCTCTCCGAGGCGTAGGATCGTGCCTTTACGAGCCGGAGGCCAGCCCGTAGGGCTTACAGGCCGGAGGGTAGGGCCTACGCCCTGGAGGAGAAGACGAAAATTTTAACCACAGGAATACTGGGAGTATTTCGAGGATTAAAATTTGAATCTGACCCCAGAGAAACAGGCTACGCCCCGATGAAATAGGCTCCGCATTTCATTGGGCAAGCATTTCACGGGGCAGGCGCAGATATTGGCGAAAAAGACAGTTTTCGTCCAGGTACTACTTAACTACTTTGAAATAGTAAACCCAGGAGACTCACCCTTGAACGGCCGTAACCTGAGAAACATTGCTTTGAAAATATGGGGGGAGTAAATACAGAAACTGTTAAGATCCAGAAAAAAGGGCTTGATGATTAGCAACCCTCATTATGGCGCCAATTTCATATTCAGATACCGTGTGAGTGGCATCTTGCCACGATTTTTCGCGGCCGGAAAGCCGCTCTCACAGGGATATCTTTTCAAAATGAGAATTGCTGCTTGATGATATTACCATAACACCTTGGATTCATTGGTACGCCCGGCAGGATTCGAACCTGCGGCCTACGGATTCGAAGTCCGGCGCTCTATCCAGCTGAGCTACGGGCGCATGACCAAAAAGAATGGGGTGAGTGACGGGACTTGAACCCGCGGCATCCAGGGCCACAACCTGACGCTCTACCAACTGAGCTACACCCACCACATGAAAAAATATTTCATTATCAGATTGCCTGATCTATTTCAAGCTATTTTATTTCTGCATATTTAAAATATTTCGGTACAAACTTGAGGGCTTCGTAAAAAGTCCAATTTTTGCGTTGCGCTTCATTTCGTGTTCACTGCGACGTACATAAGTATGCCTCATTCCACGAAATTCACGAAGCCTTGAACTTGAGCCTTTTACTTTGCCGTCTCAATTTTGAATTTTTATGAGGTCATCAAACTTGATGTTGATTAATTTTCCCTTCTAATATATATTTTTGATTTTAGGGTTTCAACCAATTTTAAAGTAACTTCTCAAAAAGTCCGGAGATGATCTGTGTTTCAGGACTGCGTGCAAACATCGCATTATGATTGTCTTACCACGAAGACCACGAAGAAATGCAATAAAAAACAATGACTTCGTGTTTTTTTGTGCACTTCGTGGTGAATAACCATTTAACAACTGAGAATCAAACTAAAATTAGCAACCAGGAACTTATTGGGTAGTTACATTTTAAAAGGATATTCCGTGACTCAATTTAATATTTTTATCATCAGAGCTGTATTTGGTGCTGTTTTTGCGGTTATTTTAACCCGTATGTTTTATGGAAAAGTAGAACTCGTTTATGTGGCAGGGCTCGCCGTTTTTCTGGTAGGAATGGCATATGTTCTGGAGTATTTCAGAAAAAGAAGAAAGAACATAAAGTAAACTAAAGTTAAGGGGCTTGTTAGATTGAAACAAATAATCCTTGGGACCGCTGGACACATCGACCATGGAAAGACGGCGCTGATCAAAGCTCTGACCGGCATCAACACTGACAGGTTAAAGGAAGAAAAACGTCGCGGCATCACCATTGAATTGGGGTTCGCTCATCTGGATCTTCCCAGCGGACAGCATCTGGGAATTGTCGATGTTCCGGGTCATGAAAAATTTGTAAAGAATATGGTGGCCGGCGCAACCGGAATCGATATTGTTGCCATGGTAATTGCTGCGGAAGAAGGGGTTATGCCCCAGACCAGGGAACATATGGAAATCTGCACTCTGCTCGGGATTAAGCATGGACTTGTTGTTTTGACCAAAACCGATCTTGTGGATCAAGAATGGCTTGAGCTGGTCATCGAGGATATCAGGGATTTTGTCCGGGGAACATTTTTAGAAAAGGCTCCGATCGTACCGGTTTCGTCAGTGACCGGCGCCGGCATACCTGAATTCATCAAAACCTTGGACGAGTTGAGCACTCGGTTGCCCGGCCGACCGCCTTCCAGCCTATTTCGCCTTCCCGTTGACCGTGTCTTCACCATGAAGGGGTTCGGAACTGTGATTACCGGAACGCTGATTTCAGGAGAAGTTCAGGTGGGAGATATGGTTATGCTCTATCCTTCCGGCATTACATCAAAAGTACGGGGGATTCAGGTCCACAACCGCAGCGTAAATAGAGCCGAAGCCGGCATACGAACGGCCGTTAACTTTCAGGGACTTGAAAAAGCCTTGGTGTACAGGGGTGATGTTCTGTCAAGCCCGGGGGTATTAAAACCGAGCTACATGATTGACGTCTGGTTACACTATCTCGGCAGCAATAAAAAACCCATCAAAAACCGTGCCCGAATCAGATTTCATACCGGGACCAGTGAAGTGCTCGGCATCCTGATTTTACTCGACAAAGAAGAACTTTCTCCGGGTGAAGTCACCGTTGCCCAGTTGCGAATCGATTCTGCCCTTGCACTCATAAAGGATGATCGTTTCGTGATACGAAGTTACTCTCCGGTACGCACCATCGGCGGCGGAAATATTCTTAATCCCATTCCTCAAAAACATAAACGGTTTAAACCTGAAATAATTAAGGGATTAAAAGGATTGACGGATCAAGGCCCCGAAAGCATCATCTCCTATCATGTGGAGGAATCAGGTTATCAGGGAATCGTGTTTTCAGATCTTAAAATAATGACCGGTCTGCATGAAAAAGAGCTTCAAAATATCATGCAGGATCTTTTGTCAAAACAAATGGTTATTCTGGTTGACAAGGAAAACCGGACGTACATTCACAAAAACAGCTTGGACAGGCTCAAAAAGGAAACTTTAAACTTTTTGAGCAACTATCATCAGGCCAATCCCCTTAAAATCGGTATGCCCAAAGAAGAGCTCAGGTCCAAGTCTCCGGGTCTGCAGGGATCAAAGCTTTTTAATTTGACGCTCAATCAGATGATAAAAGACAAAGAGATCGTTGCGGAGGAAAATACGGTCAGCCTGGCTTCACATAAGGTTTCCCTGGGGTTTGATCAGATCGATATCAGGAAGAAGATTCTTGAGGCCTACCGTAAAAACGGCCTCACGCCACCATATTTTAAAGAACTGAGTAATACCCTCAAGATCGAAGAATCACGGGCCAAAGACGTTCTCATGCTTTTAATGGATGAAGGGATGATTGTCAGAGTTAAGGAAGATCTTTATTTCCATAAACAGGCAGTGGAAGAGTTACAGCTAAAGCTTGTCGACTTCCTCGTGAATCACGGGGAGATGACAACCCCGCAGTTCAAAGAAATAGCCGGTGTATCACGCAAGTACTTGATACCGTTAATAGAATACTTTGACACCCAGAACGTGACCATCCGTATTGGTGATACCCGCAAACTGAGAAACAGGTAACAACGCAATTTTTACTTGAAATTTTTAGACCATACCAATAAACTCAGGACAGAATAGAATGACTTGCAAATGAATCCAGGGCAGATAAAAAACTCGGGTTAATACTGCCGAGACGGAGATATTATGGAAAATTCAACCAACAGCAAAAATAGTAATGATCAAAAAACCGAATTCAAACGGTATGCCACCAAACGAATAATCGTCTGTACCCTGTTAGCGGTTGTGGGCATCTGGCTATTCGGCGCCGTGCTTGGGTTTTTCGAAAAGCCTTCCCAAGTCCGGGTTGCTCATAAATCTGACAGCCCTGTCCAAAAGGTTCCTCCTGCAAAAAAAGCCAAACCGAAAATCTCCCATGAACCAACGGAAATACAAGGTTCCGAAGCGAATGAAGGCCACGAAACGGATGAATCCCCCGAAACCACTGAACGTCACGAAGTCACTGAAAAAAAGCGCCATTATGACAAGCACACGGCTGGCGGCATAATGACTCTGAACTTTATTGCCCTTGATAAAGCGCTGACCGCCCAAGAAGCCGTGGAACTCCTCAGAGAGAAACCCAACGATACAAAGAAACCCGCTCATCTATTTGTTGTGGATGAGCACGGAAAGCCGCTCGGTACGATTTCAATGCAACAGTTGATGTTCGCAGCCCCCGACGCTGCCCTTGAAGACGTGATGGCAGGTGATGTCATGTGCGTTAAGACCGACTTGGGAAATGAGAAGGTAAAAATTTTCATGAACCGGCACCATCTACAAACGGTTCCGGTGATTGACACTACCAATAAACTTGTGGGAATTGTCAAAGCAGATCAAGTGATTCACCTGGCTCAAAAAGAAGCCGCTAAAACCGTTACTCATGCTCCGCAACTAGCACCAAAACCGGCATACACGGAACCCGCTAAAACCGTTACCCATGTTCCGGCTCACATAGCGGAAGTGAAAAAACCCGAACATGCCATCCCCTCCCTTCATGAGAAAACAGCGGTCCCCGGCCATGCACTCCCAACGCATGGGCTTGCAGAAGTTGCAAAAACCAAACCCAAAGGGGTAGCTTTTGTAGAGGCAACAATAAAACCCCTATCTTATGAACTCAATGAAAGATTCTGGGGATGGCGAGTCAATGATATCCTGGATTTTACGGATAATGTAAATAATTTCCAACTGGGGGTTCTGGAAGTCACCCGGAGAACTGCGGTTAGCCTGACCGAGCGGATATCCCGTACAGGAACCACCGCATCATTTGACAAAAATCTTGAAAACGCCATGAACTGGTTTATGATCAAATCGGACAGATACTGGTTCCCGTCTCCGGAATCAAAATACAAGGCCGGCCTTGATGAACTCAAGAAATACAAGGAAAAGCTTGAAATAGGTGAAGCCAACTTTCATACCCGGCCCGACAATTTAATCCCGTTGCTGATGGCGTATGAAGACCTGCTGGGAAGCTGTGAAGAAAATCTGGTCAAAGCTAAAGAGGATGATGGAAGTCCGGTAAGTTTTTTTAAAGCGGATGATTATTTTTATTATGCCCAGGGAATTGCAAGCTCTATGGGAACGATTCTGCATGCGGTTCTCGAAGATTTTCTGATTACCGTGGAATCCCGGAGGGGAACCGAAGTTCTTCATCATGCAATCGAATCGTGTCACCATGCCGCAGAAATCGATCCCTGGTTGATTACCAACAGCAGCTTAAGCGGTATTCTGGCAAACCATCGTGCCAATCTGGCCGCACCCATGAGCCACGCACGGTTTTATATCAACGTCTTAATCAAAACGCTCTCCACATAACCTTGTAAAACATTTTTATTTCATCAGTGAGGGTGTTTTTCTTATAACGCTTTGTAAAGAGCGGAATGAATGATCCGCAACCACATCGTACACTGTTTGAATGCATTAGGGATCGTTACGGAAAAACAGCGCTTTTATGAATTCGTAATGAAAAAATAAAAAATTTTATTTCTCTGATCAATTTATTTAAATATTGGTACACTGTTTTTTCGTTAAGAGCCCTTATGCATGAGTTTGTGCGGTGTGGTTGCGGATTATTCATGGAGCGGTTAAATTAGATAAACTCCCCGGCCCCTCATTTTATATAAACATGGCCGCAATACTGTCTAAGTATAGCATGCCCTTAGAAGTCAGCGCGCACCGGTTTCGAGAAAGCACTATAAGCCCTCTTACTTCAAGATTGGCGATGACCTTCTTGAAGATTGCTTTAAAATTCACGGCAAATTTTTTATCAAACACATCGATTAAAATACCTTTTGTCTGTCTCAGCCCCAGGTAAATTGCCTCGATCATGAGTTGTTCCATACTGAGTCGTTCCACTCCGGCACGGGGAAGTTTTTCAGCCTCAAGGTCCTGTATATACTTTTTCACATCCTCACAATTCCAGTATCGTTTCGGATCCAGGAATGAATGGGCCGATGGGCCGAGCCCGATGTAGGGAACAAATTTCCAATATTTCATATTGTGCCGAGACCGGTTGCGATCGGCATCCGTTAAGCCGGAGCGGGTCATGCTTTTGCGTGCAAAATTTGATATCTCGTACTGAACATAGCCATGATTGCTTAAAAATTCCAGGGTGGTCTCAAACAGTTCACACACCTGAAGTTCTGCCAAAGGTTTCAGGCGACCTTCTTGACGGTCTCTGTATAGAGGGGTGCCCGGTTCAAAGGAAAGTATATAGCAGGAAAGGTGTCGAGGCTCAGACTCAATTGCAAGTTTCAAGTCCCTGAGCCACGATTTTTTTGTCTGGTCGGGAATACCGTAAATCAGATCCAGCCCCAGGTTTTCAAACCCGGCCTTTTGCGCCCAGGTTACCGCAGCGTGAGCATCGCGTACGGAATGGATGCGCCCGAGAAACTGAAGGTTCACAGGATCAAAGGACTGAACCCCGATGTTTATTCGATTGACACCGGAACATCGATATTCCTCGAATTGTTTCAAACTAACGGTGCCGGGATTTACTTCCAAGGTAATTTCAGCATGGGGAAGAATTTCGTAGGATTGACGGGCGGCCTCAATTATTTTTCCAATTGTTTTTGAATCCAGAACAGATGGGGTGCCGCCACCCATATACAGGGTGTCAAACATTAAATTCGGGTCCCGGGTCATGCGCATCTCAGATATTAAGGCATCCATAAATGCAGGGTGCAGAGACCCATTGGTAATGGAATAAAAATCACAATAGGGACATTTTTTAACGCAAAAAGGGATATGGATATATAACCCGGCAGGTTGCAAATTAGGAGTAAAACAGGATGAGTTTTGAAGCATGGATCTAACCCGAATAAACCGGAAAAAACAAATAACAAATCGCAAATCACAAACAAATAACAATTATCAAAATTCTAAATTCTAAACAGGCTTTGGTTATTGGAATATTGAAATTTATTAGATAGTTGGTGCTTGTGCATTGATTTTTTTTGCCATAAAAAGAACAAAATTTACAACTAAACGCCTAAATAATGAAGCATCGGGGAATCGGCATCCGTATCAAATTTTTACATCTTCTACCAGCTTCATGCCCAGATCCAGGGCCTTTAGATTCATCTCCAGAAAACTGGAAGGAATCCGGTCTTTCAAAACTTTCATGATGGATTCGGCTTTGACAAGATTTGCCATGCGGATTACCACTCCCAGCATGCAGATATTAAACACAATAGGGTTGCCGATTTTTTCCATCACTGTCAGGTAAATGGGAAGCTCTTTCTGCTGTGCATCGACTTTCCTCTGAATCTTGATATAGCGGGTGTCCGTAATTAAAAGACCGCTGGGTCGGATGATGGGATAAAATTTACTATAGGCTTCCTGGGTGAGACAGACCAGAACATTGGGTTGGATCACCTTGGGATAATGGATTTCAGAATCGGAAATGATAACATCAGATCGTGTGGCCCCTCCCCGGGCTGCCGGCCCATAGACCTGCGACTGAACCGCATTCAAGTTTTCATAAAGCACGGCCGCCTCAGCCAGTATGATGGCAGCGGTAATAACCCCCTGCCCGCCCGAGCCTGAAAATACCAACCTGCATTTTTCCATGATGCCCTCTCTTATCCCATAAAACCCTATAGTTGCATAAAAAATATGCCCAAAATATATTATAATAAAATCTTTCGTGTTTTTGTGCCTTGGTGGCAAATATTTCTTGGTTCTCTCCGAACCGTAAGCTTACGAGCCGGAGGCCGGTTTCTCCGGGTTCGGTAAAATGTATTTGAATCGGCCGAAACTATTAAGCGCTTTCTTTCATGGCCCTTTCGATGATTTTATCGTATTCTTTACAGTATTCCGGCATCTCTTTTTCTATAAAAACACCCCTTTCAATAAGGTCGGGATTTTCCTTTTTGGCCTGGGATCCGACCGGTGTGGTATTGTTTTTATAATATTCCATCATATCAGCCGCAGTTCCTTTTCGGTTCTTTCTTCCAAAATAGGTGGGACACTGGGATAATACTTCTACCACTGAGAATCCCTCGTGCAAAATAGCCTGTTTTAATATCTCGGTTAGCTGCTGAACATGATAGGTGGTGCTACGGGCCACAAAGGAAGCGCCTGCCGCCGTTGCCAGTTCTACCGTATCAAAAGCATTATCTATATTGGTATAGGGCGCCGTGGTGGCCAGGGTTCCATATCCGGACAACGGAGAATACTGCCCGCCGGTCATTCCGTAAATGCGATTATTCATAACAATGGCGGTCATATCAATATTTCGCCGGGCCGAATGGATAAAATGATTCCCGCCAATGGCCAGCGCATCGCCGTCTCCCATAGGAACGATCAGGTTCAGCTCCGGACGACTCATTTTAACTCCGGTGGCGAAGGCCAGGGCACGGCCATGAAGGGTATGGAGGGTGTGAAAGTCAACATATCCCGAAATCCGGGAAGAGCATCCTATCCCTGAAACCATGACAATTTCATTTTTGCTCATACCCAATTTTTCTATGGCTCTCAAAAGACTGTTCAGCACAATCCCGTGTCCGCACCCCGGGCACCATATATGCGGAAAAAATCTTTCTCTGATATACCCCTTTATTGCCATGAATCACACTCCTTTTCCCTGGATAACCCGAAGGATGGCCCTGATATCCTTAGGGGTTATGAAAACGCCGTCAATACGGTTTGCCATAAACACCCTCTCAGGCCGTTCCACGGCCCGTTTCACTTCCCGCAGAATCTGCCCCATATTCATCTCAACAACCACAATATGTTTTGCATTTATACATTTTTCATCAACAATATCATGGGGAAACGGCCACAGGGTCTGGAGTTCCAGAAGACCGAGCTTTTCCCCTCGGGGCCTGAGGTATTCCACCACATGCCGGGCCGACCGGGCCGATGACCCGTAAGAAATCAGAATGCATTTGGCATCTTTTAGATAATACTCTTTGAAGCGGGCAATTCGATTCACATTGTTTCGGATCTTATCCACCAAATGGCGAATAAGGTCATGGACCACCTCGGGATTATCCGACGGAAATCCCCACATGTCATGAAACAAACCGGTCACATTGTATCGGTGAACTCCGCCGAAATCAGACATGGGAAGACGGCCGTCTTCCCTTGGCAGATAAGGGTGATAGTTCACGCCTTCTCTTACGGATGTCCTGAGTCTTTCCACTAACGGCAATTCTCCCTGTTTGGGCAGCACAAGCCGTTCCCGTGTGTGTCCCACGACTTCATCATACAGCAGGATAACGGGGGTTCTGTAAGTTTCCGAAATATTGAAGGCATCCACTGTGGTCTGAAACACATCCTGGTGGTTGGATGCGGTAATTGTGACAATGGCATGGTCACCGTGAGTTCCCCAGCGAGCCTGACACACATCCCCCTGGCTCACGTGGGTGGGGATGCCTGTTGAAGGTCCGCCGCGCTGAACATTAACAATGACACAAGGAATTTCCGCCATGATTGCATATCCCAGGGCCTCCTGCATAAGGGAAAAACCGGGACCGCTGGTGGCGGTCATAACCTTGCTTCCGGTAAGAGATGCCCCGATAATAGCGCCCATGGAAGCAATCTCGTCTTCCATCTGAATAAACTTGCCTCCTTTTTGGGGCAAACGGTATGACAGGAGTTCGGCAATTTCAGTGGAAGGGGTTATGGGATATCCTGCAAAAAAATCCAAGCCTGCATACAGGGCCCCTTCAACACATGCTTCATTACCCTGAATAAATTTGATGTTCCTGTTTTTCATAATAAACCCTATTCCGTTTCTATTTCGATGGCAAGATCCGGACAACGAAGTTCGCACAATTTGCAGCAGATACAATCCTCCCGACGCGCGGCAACCACTTTGTCCTCTTCATCAAGCTCCAGTACATTCTTCGGGCAAAAATGGATACATATGCCACACCCCTTGCACCATTCCCGGTTTATTACATGTGCTTTTAACTTAGGCTTTGCCATGCAGATTCCCTCTCAATTTTGTTTCCAACGCTTTATATTATAGTAACCGTTCACAGGTTCAGGCCTCCGGCTCGTAGAAGCGCGATCCTACGCCTCGGAGAGGTTCAATGTGCAGGGTTAAGGACAAAGAAAGCATTGAAGACCCGAAGTCCTCGTTACAAATGTTCATTTTCCCAAGTAATTCCCAATTTGGCTCCAAATTTTGGATTAGGCCTGACGAAACTGCCCCTTTTCTTGTAAATACGCATTCTAAATGGAATCCGGGGACGAGAATGGAACCTTGAACCTTGGAACCTGTGAACGCCTACGTATTATACATTCTTTAATTAGTTAGTTTCTTAATCTCTATCTGTCAAGAACATATGGGAATTACAGCTTTTCCATACTTAAGCCGAACAGGATATGAATCAAGATTGCCACGGCTGTTTGCTTTCAGGTTTCAGGTTTCAGGTTTTTCGACCCTGACACCTGAAACCTGTCATCTAAAAAAGGGCTTCGGAGCCACGGTTTGTCGATAGACAACAATCAGCGTTTACCAACGCTTTTGATTTACACCTGGCAGGACGCTTAATCAACACTCCGGAATTTGGTATTGCTGCCAGGGAGCCCTTTGATTGTTTCACATGCATTTTTGCCCGGTCCATGGAAATTTTCTCAACTCCCATGGTTTCACAGACAGAATCACTCAATTTTGTTACCATTAATATGTTGATCCGCTGTAATTTTGACATCATGGAAAGTGCGGTGCCGCCGTTTCCCTCATAATTTTCCGACAGCTTATTGAACACCCTCGCCCAATTGCCTGATTCAAACCAGGGCAAAAAGCTTGTTGACCCCACGCCGTCAAAACATTCCGCCATAATAATCAACCTGCCGCCGTCACGTACAAATTTTGCGGCATTATCTATGGCCTTATGGCTTTGAATGAAGTTGATATCTTTTGGATATCCCCCGCAGGATGCGATGACCAGATCATATTCCCGGGTACAAACCATCTCACAATTTTTTCCATGTTGGACACAGGCCCTTCGAAAATGATCGGTTCCAGCGCCCGGCAATAAATCGCAAACATTTCCCATACTATCAAGAATTCCATGAATGGCCAAATCAGCAGAAAGAAATGTTTCATATTCCGCTAAATCTTCTGCCAGCGGATTTTTATCTAATACACCGGATTGACACAACGGAGAAAGCATATGACGTTCTTGATCCAAAAACAGCCCGTGGTTGTGGTATATGGCTTCTTTCTGACCCAACCCTGGAAAAATCATCTTTCGCCCGCCGCCGTATCCTGCAAAATAATGGTGTGAAATAGCTCCGAAAGTAATAAGAAAATCGGCTTCAAGAATATCGCGCCGAATAAGCACCGGGGTGGCGCGCGAGGTCTTTCCCAAATTTACAAAACAATTATTATCCAGACAATTATGATGCACAAAGCGAAGTCTCTTATAGGAATCACCGTAGGCTGCAAGACACTCTTTATCTGTCTGGCGCCGGTGAGTGCCGTAGGCGATAAACACGGTGATGCCATCCCATACTGCCCCGAAGTCTTTTAGGGAATCGAGAAGCACCGGCAAGAATTCCGGATACCCGCACAGCCGTGTTTTATCCGCAACCACCACTGCAACTGTTGTAACATCCGGATCCAACCGTTCAAGTGCACCGCAAATCTTTGAAGCAAATTCAGATTTGGTTATTCTTGTTTCCGGCTCATTAACCCACAAAATTTCCGCTTGATCCGGAAGAGCAAACGGAATTTTCTCGGTTCCATATTCAAAGATTACGGACAATTTCCTCTGCGAATTCAGAGCATTTAACTTCAACTGCTCCCTCCATCTGCCGTGCCAGATCATAAGTAACCCGCTTTTTTCCCACGGTTTTGACCAATCCGTCCCTCACTCGTTCTGCAGCCTCTTTCCAGCCAAGATAAACAAGCATCATGGCCCCGGAAAGAATCAAAGATCCTGGATTCACTTTGTCCTGTCCCGCATATTTTGGAGCCGTTCCATGGGTGGCCTCAAAAAGAGCATAGCCGTCACCGATATTTGCTCCCGGCGCCAAGCCCAGTCCTCCCACCATGGCAGACAGGGCATCGGACATATAATCGCCGTTTAGATTGGGCATGGCCAGTACATCATACTCTGCGGGACGCAAAAGAATCTGTTGGAACATGGCGTCTGCGATCCGATCTTTGATAACGATCTTGTCCGGAGGAAGTTCTCCGTCATGTTTTTGCCACAAATTTTCTTCAGTAATGATCCATTCCCCGAATTCTTCCCGCGCAACTTCGTATCCCCAGCTTCGAAAAGCGCCTTCGGTAAACTTCATGATATTCCCTTTATGAACAAGGGTAACGCTTTTCTTTTTATTCTCAATGGCATACTCAATAGCCATCCGTACCAGACGCCGGGTTCCGAACCGGCTAATAGGTTTCAACCCGATACCGGATCCGGCTCGAATTTCCCTTCCATCCTCAGCTTTTACCAAATCAATGATTTTTTTCGCCATTACAGACCCGGCTTTCCATTCAAGGCCCATGTAAACATCCTCGGTATTTTCTCTGAAAATGACCATGTCAACCTGCTCAGGCCTGAGCACGGGACTTGGAATCCCTGTAATATATTTTGTTGGCCGAACACATGCATAAAGGTCCAGTTCCTGTCGCAAGCTCACGTTGATACTCCGGATTCCTTCCCCCACGGGAGTGGTCAAAGGCCCTTTTATGGCAACGCGATGAATCCGGATCTTTTCCAGGGTTTTTTCCGGAAGCCAGGTTTGCGTCTGATTAAAGGCTTTTTCACCGGCCAGAACCTCCAGCCACTGAATCTTTCGGTCACCGCCGTAAGATCTCGAAACCGCCGCATCCAATACCCGCCGGGCAGCCCGCCATATGTCCGGCCCAATGCCGTCACCTTCGATAAAAGGGATAACGGGAAAATCGGGAACATTGAGTTTTCCATCATCCGAATAAGTTATGATTTCACTATCTTCCTTCATATATGCTCCTTTTCTTTTTTTAAAAAAAATTAAACCGGGCAAGCCGGTCTCCTGTTTGTAGAGCCTACGGCTCGGAGATAACCAAAAACATCCGTTTTATTTTTACCACGAAGATCACGAAGGAAAAGAAAAATATATAAACTTCGTGTACTTAGTGGTGTGATCAAACTTTTTTTGCCACAAAAATCACAAAATTTAAAACTAAACACCTATATGAATCTTTTCATCAACTCATCAATAACTTCATCCACGTTTTCCGGTGTAATGCCGAACTGCCGGCAGGCCTTTTCTGCCTTTTTCAGCCTGCGGGGGCTTTCCATATCACTGATACGTGAAAAGAATCCGAGCCTTCTTCCCACCTGATAGAGGCATTGGTGTTCAGGTTCCATTGCCAGGAATGTGCGTAAGATTTCAAGCATACTCTCTTTATCCTGGGGTAGAGTACCTTCCACGTTTTCAAAAAGATTCAGGATGTGATCACTCTTTACAACGCTGGTAATACCGTTCAGCGCTTGAATCAAAAGTAAAATCTCTTTGGCCATCATAAGATCGGTGCATTTTTTAAAACGACCGGCTTCCCAATCATCGAAAAGCTCCACACTGTTGGGAATAGCCAACGTCCTGAGCCTTATGAAATCAGGATTGATGTGGTTTAAAGCATCGGCTGTTTCCAATGCATGGATTTTTGAATACTCTCTTCCCCCCAGCCCCGGCATTATATATTCGGAAAGTTCCATCCCTGCCTTTTTTACCTTGAGACCTGCTTTAATATGGGTTGCTTTGGTAATACCTTTTTTTACCATCTTGAGGACCTTGTCTGAACCGGATTCAAGACCGATATGAATTCTGTTTAATCCGGCATCCTTTATTTCCTTAAGATCACTATCCTTGATTCGGGCAATAGTATGGGACCGTGCATAGGATGTTATGCGCTCAACCCAAGGAAAGCGGTTTTTAAGATGTATCAGAATCTCTATAAAATCGTGCGGCTTGATAATCAGACTGTTTGCATCCTGGATAAAAATCGAATTCATGCCGCCGGCAAACCAGTTCAAACCGGCGTTGAAGGCCCCGGGGTCGGGTGGTTCATGGTTTCCGGCCGCGCTACGGATCTCGGCTCGGCGAATCCGGCCGTTTTCGTCAGCCATATTCCGTATCATTTGAATAGAGGTGTGAATGGCGTCGATATCTTTTTTAACATGATCCACCGAACGGACGGAAAACCGCAATCTCTTGTAAACAGGACAGAATGTACAACGGTTCCATGGACAGTTACGTGTAACACGAATTAGCAGGCTGCAAGCCTCGCTGGGCGGCCGTATAGGTCCCTGTTCGACACCCTGATACAACCTGTCTGTTTTACGCTTCTGGATCATATTTATCAACCCATCTTTAATGGTCTCGTAAAAAGTCATATTTTGATGGCAAAGTAAAAAGCTCCAAATTCAAGGCGCGCAAATTCCGAGGAATGAGAAGTACTTATAATACGTCGCAGTGACGAGGAATGCAGCGCAACGCAAAAGATGGACTTTTTACGAAGCCATCATCTTTTACCATTCAATCATTTAATGATATACATGAGAGAAAGAAAATCAAGCTATATACTGGAGACTGGTTATTGAGATTGAAAATTAAAGGAAACCAATCAAATGATAAATTTTCAATATTACATCTTCAATTACCATGACTCTTTTGATAATTATTCACCGGTGAATTTGGTAAGGAATTAAATCGGTGCTTCCAAATGGAAATCCAGAAAATCTGAAAAAGCATTCTATTCCCAAAAAAGCTTGACAACTGTATGATAGTAGGTTAGCAAATCATTAAGACCGATCGGTTTGTCTTTTTTTTCGCAAAGGTTGATTCCATGAATTTACGAGACAAAATCATTAACGAGTCCTTAAAACTGTTTTCCCTGAAAGGGTTTTTAAGCACCTCCCTTCAGGACATTCTAAAGGCAGCCAATACATCCAAGGGCGGGTTTTATAATCACTTCCAAAGTAAGGAGGCCCTTTTCTTTCATGTAATAGATAAGGCCCGGAGAATCTGGCGCAACCGGAACCTGGCCGGGTTGGATCAAATCCAGGACCCGGTGGAGAAAATCAAGCAGCTCCTTGAAAACTTTTGCGAGCGGTATCTGAAAGATTCGGAAAATTTTCCGGGAGGTTGTGTTTTTATCACTCTCATGGTTGAGCTAGTCGATCAGCGTCCCCATCTGGCGAATGAGATCAACATCGGCTGGGTTGGCTTCAAACGGTTCATACAAAGACATTTGGAAGCAGGCAAAACCTCCGGCACATTGCGCAGCAATGTCAATACCGAAGCCGTCACAGAAATGCTGTTTGCCGGAATACTGGGGGCTTCCGTAAATTATGGTGTTGAAAAATCGGACACCGTATTGGAAAAAACCGTCCATTCGCTGATCGATTATCTTGAAAAACTAAAATCCTGATATTTTAAGAAAAGGAGGCAGAAAAATGATTGATTTTACTTTCACAGAAGAGCAGGAGATGTTCAGGAAAGCCGCCCGCGAATTTTCAGAAACCAAGGTTGCCCCAAAGGTTTCCGAAATGGAAGCAACCGGTGAGGTCTGCGACGAGGTTGTACAGGCTCTGGGCGAGGCCGAAATGATGGCCCTGACCATACCGGAAAAATACGGCGGGCTGGGTTTGGGATACATCGCCCGCTTGATTTCTTTAGAAGAAATCAGCCGGGTTTCCGTGGCCACGGCTATGATGCTCCAGGTATTTGCCCTGGGTATCGAGCCAATCATTAAATTCGGCACCGAGGAACAGAAAAAGAAATACCTTCCTGCCTTGGCCAAAGGGGAGAGACTGGCATCGACGGCTGTCACCGAGGCCACAGGGGGGTCAGATCCGACCGGTATCCGCACCTCATATCGGAAAGAAGGAAATGATTATATTCTCAATGGACGCAAATGCTTTATTACCAACTCTCATATTGCCGACACAATTACGATTCTGGCCAAGGACAACGAAAATCCCAAAGCGTTTTCAACCTTTATTCTTGAGAAAGAAATGCAAGGATTCAAGCCTACCCGTGAAGAGCATAAATTAGGTATGCGCGGTTGTAATACCGGAGAATTGGCCATTGAAAACTGCCGTGTTCCCGGTGAAAACCTGCTGGGAGATGAAGGAAAAGGCATGCGTGTTGCTTTGAGTGCCATTGGTGATGTGGGTAGAGGCGGCATGGTCGGTTGTGCCCTGGGACTTCAGGCTGCATGCCTGGAAGCATCGGTAAAGTTTGCCAACGAGCGCATCTTATACGGCAAACCTATCAGCAATTTACAAACCATTCAGAACAAGCTAGCCGAAATGAAGATCGATCTGGAAGCCGGCCGCCTGTTGGGATACCGTGCTGCCGCCATTCAAGACCAAGGCGGACGTTCAAGCAACGAATTTGCGATGGCAAAGTATTTTACTACGGAAGCTGCGCAGAAAGCAGCAAAAATGGCTGTGGATATTCACGGGGGGTATGGCTGCATGGAAGAATATGCGGTCAGTCGTTATTTGCGTGACTCCTTCGTGCTCGGGCCTTCGGCCGGCACTTCCGATATCATGAAAGTCATCATTGCCCGCTGGGTGCTTTCTTAGGACACGCAAACCCTAATTGCTCATTTAGGGTCAAAACTGTTGGGAAGAAATTGTCTTTTCCTCTTCCTAAAACCCAAATCAGAGGAAGGGGGTTGTCCAATGATAAACTTCGTCGTATGTGTTAAAGCGGTTCCTGATCCACAGCAAGCCTGTAATATCAGAATCGATCCCGTTACCAAAACCCTCATGCGATGTGAGGTCCCGCTGGTTTTGAATCCCCTTGATAAAAACGCAATGGAGGCCGCTCTTGAGATCAAAGAACAGTTTGATGCGCATATAACGGTCCTCAGCATGGGACCTCCGGATGCGGAGGGAATCGTCAGGGAATGTCTGGCGTTGGGCGCCGATCAGGCAATTCTGCTTTCCCATGGGGCTTTTGCCGGTGCTGATGCTTATGCCACCGCCTATACGCTTGCTACAGCGATCGCGAAGATCGGACCGGTCGATGTGGTCTTTTGTGGAATGGCCAGCAGCGACGGAAGTACCGAATGGGTCGGCCCGGAGATCGCCACGTTTTTAGATCTACCCGTGGTGACCATGGTCGAAGAAATAGTGGAATGTCGGGGTTCACAGTGGAAAGTCAAAGCCAGCCTGGTCCATGGATACCGTTTGATGCAGGTCCAACTGCCGGCGGTATTCACGGTTACTCGTAAGCTGAATACACCGCGACCCCTTGTTTTTTCAGGAATTATCAGAGCCCGTAAAAAGTCGATCGTCCGTTGGGGGATTGATGATCTTGATGTTCCGGCGGAAGCGGTAGGCTTGAAAGGATCACCGACGATTGTTTCCAAACTGACCACCACAGAAAGTAAGCGGGAAGTGAAATTTCTTACGGGCACGCGTGAGGAAAAGGCCGCGCAACTGCTTCAAAAGCTGGTGGATTCCGGGATAGTATAGAAGAAAGGAGGGAATGATGAAAAACGGTTATGGTCCTGTTTGGGTTATTGCTGAGCAACGGGACTGTCATATACGAACCGTATCTTTGCAGCTTATGGGCCAGGCACAGAAACTGGCCGCGGGACTGAACACAGCCTCGGAAGCCGTGGTTTTCGGGAACCTGATGGAACACCATGTCCGGCCACTGTTTGCTGCCGGCGCCCATCGCGTTTTTCTGGGCAGCAATCCGAAACTGGCGTTTTACGAGCCCGAAATCTATGTTCAGGCAATCATCCGCCTTGCTCAGGAGCATAAACCGGAAATCATTTTACTCGGTTCCACCGCCATGGGCCGAGAATTGGCGCCGATAGTAGCCGCTCGGCTGCAAACCGGATTGACCGCGCACTGCATCGATCTGGATCTCGATGAAAACAACATATTAGAACAGCGCATTCCGGCCTATGGGGGGTTGCTTTCAATAATCTGCCCACAAAAGCGTCCCCAAATGGCCACCATCGCCAAGGGGGTTTTCCCTATGCCCGAGCCGGACCCAAACCGATCCGGAGAGATCATCCCAGTCGTGGTGCCGGAGAATCTGTCCCCGCGCTTACAAACCTTGGAAGTTGTCCATGAAATACCGGATAAAATTCCTCTTGAATCCGCTGCCATCGTTGTCGCCGGTGGCGCCGGGGCGGGCGATTCTAACGGATGGCGGCAAATCGCCGATCTGGCGAATGCGCTCAATGCAGCTTTGGGATGCACGCGACCGGTGGTTGATAAAGGTTGGGCGCCGCTGGAGTCGATGATCGGGCAAAGCGGTAGGATGGTCAGCCCGGAACTTTACATCGGGGTAGGTTTGTCCGGGGAGCAGCAGCACATGGTGGGCATCACTGGAGCAAAGGTGATGGTAGCAATTAACAATGACGCAAACTCGCCGGTCTTTGATCAGGTCGATTATGGCGTGGTTGACGACTGCAGGAAGTTTGTGCCGGTGTTGATTGAAAAGATCAAAGCATACCAAAAAAACCAGGTTACCTGCTGAGATATCACGTAATATTTAATGCACTTTTGAATTTGATTTTTTTCAAAGAGACATCAGTAAAACGCAATTAATGGAGATTTCAGACCTCGTCATTCAGCTTGAAAAATAATCTTGAGTCCTTAATTTTTGGGGGATTGCATGAAAATTGGACACTTGCCCTCAGGTTTCAGG
>CAZKDT010000012.1:0-18794 GCA_964551515.1 uncultured Desulfobacteraceae bacterium
TTTTCTAAAATCCTCTTTGGTCTGAAATCTTTAAATTTGCAGGAAATTGAAAGTGTTGGGATGTTTTTCTGAATTATTACTTTCAGGATATCATCATTGTTATATTTAATCAAAGGTCTAAAAACCTGATACCCACCCTTCATCTTTAAGAGCGGGTAAAAACGCTGAGCTGTTTCCTTGAATCTTTTATTTTTTTCAACGCCTATCCCTTGATCAGGATTAGAAAAAATATCACTTAACAAATGCTCTAAGGAATAGCTTACAATATCCCAAAGAGAGTAACCCACGATGAGAACAAGGCTGTGCCAGTCCTTTATCGAGTGGGTCAAAATGCTCTTAAGTAGGTTTTTCCTTCGCTCTTGACATAAAAAACATGGATTTTCTGAATTCTTAAGGTCGTCATCCGTCTTTCCCATATCATGCCAAATTATACTTACACCCTGTTTAATCCAATAAGATTCTATCCCTTTTTTCTCTTTAATAGTATATCTGTGAATCGGAAAGGTTCCTGCATGTACCGTAAAATCGAACCCAAATTCTTTTTTTGCCTTATGGATAAAATACATAGCGACAGACGAATCTTTGCCTCCTGAAAACAACATGATAATATTTTTATCACAAAAGCTTTCAAGGATAAGTTTATGTTCCGCTTTCCAGTGAGTATAACTTAAGTTTGGGCACATAGTTACCTTCAAAAAGATTAAGAGTTCTTAGTAACTGGCCTTCTCAATAAGAGTTCTGGTGTATTACCTGAATTTTGCATAAAAATTAATGAGAGTTTGTAAAGACTGAGTTAAAGCGGGTTTAAACAATAGTATAGAATCATATGTTTTACCCAGATGTTAAATCTGATGATAACCTTTTTTATTCATTAATTTTCACGCAAAGGGCAAGCCGGAGGCTTCCATCTGCTGCGTTATTAAGGGCTCGTAATAGTTTTACTATGACTTCGCCCTTAAGTGCCTTGCATATGAAAGCCTCCGACTCGTGCAAGATTCAGGTATTAAATGGTGATATTGAGCCGAATCCATAATTTATTGAGTTATTACGTTTTATATTGATATCATATGGGAATCTTTGCATATATTTTTTAAGCTTTGAGGGCTAACTTTAACGCCCAATCCCGGACCTTCTAAAGGACCCGCCTTGCCACCCGGCCCAAAAGATACATTTTCAACTGTAGTATTTTCCTTTAACATGTACTCGTCATAGGAACCATCATAGTAAACGGCATCGCGACAGAGAAGACAGAGCACTCTGCCTGCAGCAGAAAGAATGCCTGATTCGCCCAGTTGACATCCAATTTGGAAAAGAATCCGGTTCGTCCGTAAGTAGTTAATTATCTTAAGAGAATTTCTAAATCCGCCGCATTTGGATAGTCTTACGTTGATCATTTTATAATAGCCCTCTTTAGCGATCTTTTCCATATCGACTAATGAGCATGCCGACTCATCGGCCATCAAAATCACACCCTCATTTTGCATAATGCCGGCAAAATCGGGAATGTCCGGTTCTTTCGGCACCATAGGCTGTTCAACAACTTTGATTTTGTAGTTTTTAATCAATGGAATGTGCTTAAAGGCAAGTTTACGGTCCCATGCACAATTGATATCCACCCTAAGATCATGATTTCCTCCCAACACCGAGTGAACCGTTTCGACTATCTCCTTGTTTTGTTCGAAATCTTTGCCCAGTTTCAGCCGCAACTTATTTATTTTTTTTTCTTTAATCAATCGAGATAGTTCTATTATCCTTTGCTTATTATCCAGCGGGATTGCGGCGCCATAATAAACATTTTCAGTAATAAAATCTTTGGAAAAATAGTCTATAATGTGTCGATCTTGGCTTTTGCCTAAAGTATCTAATAGAGCTGTTTCAAGGGCGCAAATTGCAGCATTATGCTCCCGTCCACTCGTAATATTATCGATAAAATTCCATATCTGGGAAATATTATTCAATTCCTTGGGGAAAGTGTCTTGCTGTATGAAATGGCGAATGCTTTTGGCGGTACTTTCTGATGACTCACCAGTGACGTAAGATCTGGGAGCACCTTCTCCGTATCCTGTTATTTCTCCATGTTCAGCTATGATTTCGACAATGATATTATTAACATAAGACCTTTTTCTTAAAAAATGAGAAAAATCGAATAAAAAATCTAGTCTTACCTGATGTATTATGACTTTGTTGATTCGCACTATTTTTTCCTTGTATCAATCGAATGTAATGATCGGTTGGAATTGTTGACAGGCATGTTCAATATAAATACTGTCCCTTCATTAATCTTACTTTTTACTTCTATGGTCCCACCATGATCCTGCATATTCTGATGGGCGATAAAAAGCCCAAGACCAGTACCACTGTGCATATTACTCTTATGCTTAGTCGTAAAATAAGGATCAAACACCCTGTCAATATGAGCAAGTGGAATTCCGGGGCCATTATCTCTAATCTCAATGCTGATTGTGTCCTGTTTTCCCTTTTCGGTACAATTTTTTGTAATTAACTCGATTTTCCCTCCTTCAGGAGTAAAATCGATTGCATTGGAAAGCAGATTGAGAATAATCTGTTTCATCTTTTCGGAGTCCATCCAGACTTTCCCGATATTGTGATCAAATTGACAGGAGACATCAATCTCCTTGGCATTACTTTGTGGTGAAATCAAAATAATCATTGTATCAATCAATCTATGCAAATCATTTAACTCCATGTGCGATTTTTTTGTGTTGACCAGGTCCAGAAGCTCTGTAATAAGATTATTTATCCGGCGTGTCTCTTCCATTGCAATCTTATGAAAGTCTTTTTGGTATTCTTCATCATTGTATTTCTGCGGCATCATCTGGATGAAAGTTCCAATGGCTGTTAAAGGATTCTTGATCTCATGGGCCAGTCTTGCTGCCAGATTTCCTAAAAAAGAAAATTTTTCGGACCGGCGCAAGAGGGCATGGGATTGCTTGAGTTCCTCCATCTGTTCTTGAAGCCTGCTGTAAAGTTTCGCGTTCTCTATGGCGATGGCGATTTGAGGTGCGAAAACTTGCAGTGTCTCGCGGGTTTCTCTGGGGACACCCTTTCCATCAACCGCATCCGTAGCAATAATACCGATCACCTTGGACCGAGTGATAAGGGGAATTACATACACTGAAGTCGGTTTGCTGTGGGTCAATATAATGTTCTCTTTTCTAAGGGTTGAGCTTTTTACCTCAGGCACATATTCCGGCCGTCCCGTATTGGTTACCCTGACAAGAATATTACTTAAACGGTTTAAAGAAACCTTGTAATTTTTAATGGCCTCCGGCATTCCACCATTAACACCAATACCGTGAATGTATTCAAGAAACCCTCTGTCTTCATTAACAAGCATAATTACGGCACGGTTGATTCGGCATACGTTGGATAAAAGGTTCATGATTACCGAAAGGAGTTGTTCCAGATCCAGCAAAGACAGGATCGCCTTACCGGTTTCCTGTATGGCTTCAAGTTGTTTGATTCTTTTGTTAAGCTCTATATTCAGAAGGTTGACTTCCTCATATTTTTGTTCGATGATCGCTTTATCTTCTTCCATTTCCGTTATGGTTTCCATAAGAACCGATTTTGATGTGAAAAACCTTGAAAATATCTCATGAAATCTGTTTTTGAAAGGCCATTTTATATGGTATTCACAGTATGGACTCCCATCAAAATAACAACACGTTTCTTTTAAAACAGCGGGGTTTGCTTTCCATATTAACGGCAGGGACGTATAAGTTCCTTGATTATACAGACATATGTCTTTAGTTACATCCATATTAGGAACCCAGTGTAATCGTACAATTGCCTCATTTTTTTTAAGTTCAACAAGCTCAACTGTCTTGCTTTTATTCCAGCGGTCATTTATTTTCTGGGCATGCTTGAGCGCTTTTCTAACAGACCAGAATGCCTTGAATATAATACGCTGAGCGTATCCAAGAGAAATGTTTTCTGTAGCATACCTGCCGATTTTATAAGCCGCCATTTCGTCATTAAGAATTAATGCCACTCTTTTGTATAACTTTGAAATAACACTGCAGGAAATCCAGTTGTTGGGATCTCTTAAATAACACTCAGGATCCTGAAGCGCATCAATTTCTGGATCAAGATTCTTAAAAAGAGCACTGCAGTCACCGTCATTATATTTTTTAAAATAATCAAGGATTGCTCTGGAGTTTATGCAGCTTGTTTCCCTTTCCATTTTATTGACCTTTTTTATACGTCAAAAACTTATCCTTAATGGATTTGCTCCCGCCCGGATTGAAATACATGCTGGGAAGGCAAAGTTCCACCAAAATTTATAAGGGTAAATTTCGGGTACTTCTTTGACCTGACATCAATTTTTTATATTTTTCGGTTAACTTGGGCGCCGATTTTTTAAAAATTGAAAGGCTTTCTCCTTGTACGTTAAATATTGATCTGTTGCTGTCTCTGAAACACTGGTTGGGTACGGAATCATCCCTTAAAGCCCGAGCCGGAAGTCTGAAAAAAGGCATAATATTTAACAGTGCTTTTTTTATTTTTTGTGTGTAATTGGAAAGTTTAAATATTTTTGTATTATAATTAAGAATAGTCTCAAAATTCACATTTTTCGACGGCCGCCTGACAATGTTCTGTCCAAAAACGCCGTCATCATCAAAAACAACATCCGGCAAAGAAATCGCAAGGTCATAAATCTTTGTTCCGGGATATACATGACATTCCCCGACCTTGAAGATATGTCCGCCCGGACCTTTGTATTTGGACAAATTTTGGACAAAGACAAGACTTTCTTTAAGATCTTTTTCCGTATCACCCGGATACCCGGCAATCATGAAAATTATCATCGGAATTTCATTTCGGGCAGCTTCTTTGAAAATAGCTATGGTATTTGCAATATATTTTTCATAGTGAGATTTGTTTTTAACCTTATTCATGCGTCTTAACGTGTTGTAACTGGCCGATTCAAAGCCAAGGGCAATAATGCCACACACATCTGCAATACCGGGGATCAAGGAAGGATCGAGCACATCGCAACGACTTTCAAAATTAACTTTCATTCCCAATGATCTCAGAAATGGAAACAGATAAAAAGACTTAAAGAGAGCATCACTGACCAGCAGGGTATGGGCATTAATCTTATCTGTCAAATTCTTCAAGTCGTTATAAATTATTTCAGACGGCACTTTTCTTCTGTGGGGTCGTATAAATTCTTCCATGCAAAAATTACACCCATAAGCACAGCCCCTGCTGAACGCATACGGCAGAATATCATACTCTCCGGGATACATTAATAAATCAAGGTTAAGCAGCGCTTTTTTAGAGAGATCAAAACGTTTTCCTCTCCGAGTTAAACATGTTTGACCATTCTTTTTCCATGCAATACTGGGGATATCTTCCGTGATCGGATTTTTTTCCGCATGTAGAAGTTCAACGATCTTAAGTGAAGATTCTTCACCTTCACCCAACACAATCAAATCAACTGCCGATGTTATGGAAAAGATCTTTTCATAGTAAATGGTCGGGAAATACCCCCCTAAAAAAATAAAGATATCCGGATCGAATGCCTTTATAAGATTACACAGATCAATGACCTCTTCTGCCTGGGAGATTGCCGTGCATGAAATACCCACCCCCTTTGGTTTTAATTGTGACAGGTCTTTTAAGAATTCCCGGTAGATCTGTTCCTTTCCTTCTTTGACAAGGGGCAGTCCGTAATCCATGGATATGGAAACAATCTTAATGGCTATGTCGGGTCTGTTAATCTTTATAAAACTCGAGATTTCCAGAATAGGCAACGGATAAGCAGGAACATACATCCCTGTATTTTTTGAAATCGGTTCAATAAACAAAAACATTGTAATATCCTATAATATCCGACATCAGAATCAAACAAGAGAAGGTTCAAGCACAGGGATCAATGCCGGTGTTTCTGCTGCCACATCAGTTGACGTAAACGTATCTAATTTCGGATATTTTTTCCATTGATACCATTCTTCAGGAAATTTGTATATATAATGTTCCATAAATTTCAGCACTACCTCTCCAATGGACATTTCCATGGATCTCTGATACTGTTTTGTCATTTCTTCCCAGGAAGATATTATAAATTTATATCGACGCCGGGAATCTCTGTGCATAGCTCCAAAAACAATAGTAGCTTTACACCTTTTTGATATAATATTTATTGTTTTGTCCATATGAATATGCTTGCCTAGAAAATCTATTTTATTATTACGACAGGGTCTCCATTCATCTATTTCGTCACACTGGGTTATGACAACCCGGTTTTCTTTCAGATTGTCAAAAATTGCTTTCATGATATTTGGTGTCTTGTCCGGGTCAATAAATCTGGCTGAAACTTTGTCAGCACGTTGATTTGATATTTCCCGAAGCCGGTTTGTTTTAAATTTCACCACAATGGTTACCGGGTAATTATTTGCAGCTAAATAACCCGGGATAAATTCGACCCCCCCGAGATGACCGGTAATTAAAAGGACACCCTTGCCTTTGCTAAGTGCCTGATTTATAGAGGTTATACCTTGACTTTCTATGTGTGTTTGGAAAAAGGCTTTCCAGGTTTCAGTTGTGGAAAAGGCATTAAAAAATTTTTCAAAATAATGAGATAATATGCCTCGGAAAACGTCTCTTGTAATAGATTTTATTTCGGATCGGTTTTTACGGCATGTAAAAACCGTTTTAACAGCCTTTTTGATTTTCCATTTTTCTTTTTTGTTAAAGAAAAAATATAATTTCCCTAAAATGCTCATGTAAAAAAAAGTGATTTTCCACCCCAGTATCCTGCACATGAAAATGTTAAATGGCCATTGTAGAAAAGAACTCAAATTTATCTTCATGGTAATCCCTCCTTTATCGTTATGTTTTTTGAAAGTTTTCCCCGTCTGCTGAATTTGAACTTAGGAAATAATTGATAACATCAAGATGGAAATAAAGGTGAAATAGAGAAGCAACTGATCAATTTAGCGCACTATTCTTTATGATATATTCAGGCTGAACCTATGATGTTTATCAATTCTCTTTGATTGATATTTTACCCACATTTTCAAAAAAAATTCAAAAAACGTGCCAAAATCTGCCTGATAGATGTGATTCAGAGTTAAACAAAGCTATTATAACATGGCGGTTATCTGAGAATTTATGGAAGATTCTTGGTAAAAGGCATGTCACATGTATATGAACATATATAACAAAAGTTAGGGGAACGTAAAAATTATAATACATATACAAAGTGCATTGATAGAGAATGAGCTATCAGGAATGCACAGAAAAATGTGCATCGCGCACATTTTTCTGTGCATTTTTGTTTTGAACACTCTGTGATTGACGAAAATAAAATTTTATGATGATATATTTTGCATGATCTTAACACCGAATTAATCATAACATAATAATAAGTTAACATAGTCTGTTTCAGAAAGGATCCAGAAACCATGGCATAAAATTTGCTTATTTTGCAATTGTTTTAAGTTTCCTGATATTTTTAACCCGTCTGATATCCGACTGGCAGAAAATAAATAAAGAGCGAATTGGACATGAAAAAAAATCATACGATTCTTGTTGTTGATGATGAAAATGGCGTTCGCCAATCGTTCAACATGGTCTTAAAGGATGATTATAATGTGCTTTTGGCCAGTACAGGGCATCAAGCAATTGATATTTTTATAAAAAATAAAGTCGATCTGGTTCTGCTCGATATCCTTTTGCCAGATAGTGAAGGTCTTAACCTTCTTGAAAAGTTCAAGGAAGCAGATCTCAATACAGAAATAATTATGGTAACAGCGGTTAATGAAGTTCAAACCGCGGTAAAGGCGATTAAAATGGGGGCTTATGAATATATTATTAAACCTTTTATAGTGGATGATGTTTTGACCGTAATCAAGCGGGCCATGGAAAAACGAAGCCTTGTAAAAGAAGTTGCCTATCTGAAGGATGAACTTGAACGATATCACTCATTTGAAAAGATGGTTGGCAAAGATGAAAAAATGAGAAAAATTTTTGAATTAATATCAATTGTTTCTCAAAGTGATGGTACCGTACTTATACAGGGGGAAAGCGGTACAGGCAAGGAACTGGTTGCCAGAGCCATTCATAACCGGGGATTGAGGCATAAGGAACCGTTTGTGGTTATTAACTGTTCTGCCATACCGGCAACCCTGATGGAGAGTAAAATCTTCGGTCACAACAGGGGTGCGTTTACCGGGGCCACCAACACCACTGTCGGCAAACTGGAAATTGCAGATAAAGGGACGATCTTTTTGGATGATATTGATTCTCTTGATATCAACATGCAGGCTAAGCTTCTAAGAATTATCCAGGAAAAAGAATTTGAAAGATTAGGCAGTACCAAGGTTGTAAAGGTTGATGTCAGGTTTGTGGCATCTTCGAATAAAAACCTCAAAGATTTGATTCTGCAAGAAGCATTTCGTGAAGATCTCTATTATAGACTGGCTGTTTTTCCCATCGAATTGCCCTCCTTAAGAGAAAGAAAGGGGGATATCCCACTGCTGTTAAACCACTTTTTGGAGTTAAATGCCAGGAATGCCGGAAAACCTCCCAAAAGATTTTCCGAAGAAGCGGTTCAAATATTAATGGAATATGATTGGCCGGGAAATGTCAGAGAGCTTCAAAACCTGGTGGAAAGATTGTTTACTATTACAGAAGGTCCTACGATTTATCTTAAAGATATTTCAACTTTTAATATCGATAAAATAGGAATTAAGGATATGACCCTTAAACAAGCGGTTAGTGCATTTGAGAAAAATTACATTTCCGAGATTCTTGAAAACGTCAATGACAATAGAAAAAAAGCGGCAGAGAGACTTGGAATACATCGTAATACTCTTTTGTCCAAAATAGTCGAATTCGGTTTGAACATAAATAAATAATCTGTAACATTTTAGACGCAATTTGTGAGCCGTTCTTTTGCATCATGGCGGAAATGACATTAGCCCCTATTTCTCACGAAATATTTTCTGAAAAAAAACTTTCCCTATTTCACATTTTTTTTTATTTGTCCTTGACATGAATTTACAAAATGTTTATAGGACCTTTTTTAAATGTGATTTCTCTTATATATATCTTATCATGTGGAGCGGCACTGAATATGAGACTCAATAATCTACTGGCGCAAAGAAAAACCGCAATTATAAAAAACTGGTTTACGTTAGCAGTTGAAACTTATCCCCCCGACACCGCGTCATTTCTAAAAAGGCAGAAAGATCCTTTTGCCAACCCTGTTGGAAGAACCGTATCCCTTGGATTGGAAGCATTATTTAATGAACTCCTTAAGGAAATGGATTATGAAATTATAACCTCCTTCCTCGATCCTATCGTCAGGATCAGGGCTATTCAGAATTTTTCCCCTTCGCAAGCTGTAAGTTTCATCTTTCTTTTAAAAAAGGCCATTAGAGAAAACATAAAAAAGGAGGCTTTGGAAGAACAGCTTTTCAATGAACTGCTGTTGTTCGAGTCAAAAATCGATCAATTGGTCATGATTGCGTTTAACCTTTATATGCAATGCAAGGAAAAGATTTACGACCTCAAAGCCAATGAGATGAGAAACTCAACTTATAAGGCTTTTAAGAGAGCGGGTTTGGTTAGAGACTGGCCGGTGGATGAACCGGACATTAAACCTAATATTAATGTGTAAGGAGGCTTCAAACCATATATAAGTTTTTTGCAAAATCATTTGTAAAAAAAGCTGTGTGAAACGATTTTGGATAAACTTTATATGTTGTTATGGGGCCATTGAGTGAGACCTTTGCAAGATTTTCAATTTTGTTCAAGGCCAAGAAAGGCGAAAATTTTAACCACAGGAATACATTGAGTATTTTGAGGATTAAAATTTGAGCCTGACGCCGGAATTGGGCAAAAGGGGGCGTTTTGCAAAGGTCTCAGAGTGAGGTAATGGTATAATGAATATAAGTTACATGTATTCCCTCATAGCGGTTATTGTTTTATTTTTGCTTGCCTATGTGGGCGCTATGTTGCCGGGGGGCGAGGTATTTTTTGGTATTATCATACCTTATCTTGCCTTAATTATTTTTATTTTGGGATTTATAAATCGCATTATAGATTGGGCCCGTTCACCGGTTCCTTTTCGCATTCCCACAACCTGCGGTCAGGAAAAATCTTTGCCTTGGATCAAGCCCAACAGCATTGACAACCCCACCACGACTGGCGGCGTTATTATCCGCATGTTTCTGGAGGTCGTTTTTTTTCGGTCATTATTCAGAAATACAAAAATGGCGTTAAAAGAGGGCGATAAGCTTTCCTATGAATGGGAAAAGTGGCTGTGGCTCTTTTCGCTGGCATTTCACTGGACCTTTTTCGTTGTGCTATTCAGACATCTTCGATTCTTTACGGAACCGGTTCCGGCTTTGGTGGAATTAGTGGCAAAACTGGACGGTTTTCTTCAGATCGGCCTGCCGGAACTTAGAATTTCCGGCGTGGTTTTGTTGGGTGCTTTAATTTTCTTGTTCTTAAGAAGAATATATATTCCGCAGATGAGATTTATTTCACTGGCTTCGGACTATTTTCCTCTGTTTTTGATTATTGGCATTGCGTTTACCGGAATCTTGATGCGCTATTTTACAAAGGTGGATATCGTGGGTGTTAAAGAGTTTACCATGAGCCTTGTAACCTTTAAGCCCCATATTACCCAAGGAATCGGTAGCATTTTTTATGTACATCTATTTTTTGTCAGTGTTCTTTTAGCCTATTTTCCCTTCAGCAAACTTATGCATCTGGGGGGAATTTTTATGAGTCCCACCCGAAACATGGTCAACAACAACCGTTTTAAAAGACATATTAATCCATGGAATTACCCTGTCGAAGTTCACACATATGAACAGTATGAAGACGAGTTCAGGGAGAAGATGGTCGGAGTAGGATTGCCCGTGGTAAAACCGTTAGCGGCGAAAACGCCGGAGGAACCAAAGGAAAAGGAGTAAGTAATGTCAGAACTTCCAAGTCCGGATGAATTTTTATCAAAAATAGACCATAAACCTTCCCCTACGGGATGGATGGACACCCCTGTCGAAATCAGGAGAGGGATTGCATGCCATGCTGCTAAGCCTGATCGTCTTGAATATGTAGGTTTCCCCAATCCAAGAGATTGGAGTTGTTTTGATGAAGACTGGCAGCTTCCCGAAAACTGGCAGGAAATACTTCACAAAGGCTTTAAGGAGCGGCTCGACAGATTTCGTTCCGTGAAAATCTTTATGGACATTTGTGTGCGTTGCGGCGCCTGTGCTGACAAATGCCATTTTTTTATCGGGTCCGGCGATCCCAAAAACATGCCGGTTGTGCGGGCCGAATTGCTTCGTTCGGTCTATAGAAATGATTTCACCACCGCCGGTAACATTCTCGGATTATTCGGAAAGAAAGCCAAAAAAGCTTATGGTGCCAGAGAACTGACCCTGGAGGTGTTAAAAGAATGGTGGTATTACTTTTTTCAATGTACGGAATGCCGTCGCTGCTCGGTTTTCTGCCCGTACGGCATTGATACGGCAGAGATTACCATTTTCGGCCGGGAATTACTGAATCTCATTGGGCTGAATATCGACTGGATTGCAGCCCCGGTGGCATTTTGTTACAGAACAGGAAATCATCTTGGAATTCAGCCCCATGCCTACAAGGATATGATAGATTTCTTTACCGATGAAATCGAAGAAGTTTGCGGAGTCCGTGTAAAACCCCATTTCATGAAAAAGAAGGCCGATATCCTTTTTATTACCCCGTCCGGTGATGTTTTTGCCGACCCCGGAACGTTTACCTGTATGGGATACATGATGCTGTTTCACTTTTTACAGGAGAAATATGGTCTTGAAATCACTTGGAGCACTTACGCTTCCGAAGGCGGAAATTTTGGTTTTTTTACGTCACATGAGATGATGAAACGACTGAATGCAAAAATGTATGCGGAAGCTAAACGACTGGGTGTAAAATGGATACTGGGCGGAGAGTGCGGTCACATGTGGCGGGTGGTTCACCAGTACATGGATACCATGAACGGTCCCGCTGATTTTCTGGAAGAACCGGTGTCACCCATTACCGGCACCAAATTCGAAAATGCCAGATCCACCAAAATGGTTCATATTTGTGAGTTTGTCGCCGACCTTATTAAGCACGGAAAGCTTGATTTGGATCCTTCCAGAAACGACCATTTGAAAGTCACTTTTCATGATTCATGCAACCCTGCCAGAGGCATGGGATTGCTGGAAGAACCTCGTTATGTCATCAAAAACGTATGTAATCATTTTTACGAAATGCCGGCTAACACCATCCGGGAACAGACGTTTTGTTGCGGCAGCGGGGCGGGTCTGAATGCCGGAGAAAACATGGAGCTGAGGATGCAGGGCGCTCTGCCCAGACTCAATGCGGTCAAATATGTTCACGAAAAACATGGTGTGAATATGCTGTCGTGTATCTGCGCCATTGACAGAGCGGCGTTTCCCACCGCATTGGAGTACTGGCTTCCTGAAGTGGATAACTGCGGTGTTCACGAGCTGGTGGCCAATGCCCTGATTTTGCCCGGAGAAAAAAAGCGAACGGTAGATCTGCGCAATGAACCGTTGCCGGGAATGGAGGATGAGGATGACGAATAATAAAAAGATATATGATAAAGGAATGGTTATTATAGGTCTTTGCATTTTTGTGGGTGTGATAACCTTTCCGTTCTGGTTCAACCTTGGGAATGCCGCTCCGGCACCCGAACCCAAAATTTCTGACAAAGCCAAAGCCGCCAAAGAGTGTGTCATGCCCAAAGCATACATGAAGATGGAACATATGCAGCTTCTTAATGAATGGAGGGATACGGTTGTACGAGACGCCAAAAGGATCTATGTAGGCAGCAGTGGAAAGGAATTTAATATGAGTCTTACCAATACCTGTTTGGATTGTCACGCGGAAAAGGCTGAATTTTGTGACAAATGCCACGATTATGCTTCGGTAAGCCCCTACTGCTGGGAGTGCCACATCGATCCAAAGGAGGCTAAGTGATGAAAAGCAGCAGAAGAAAATTTTTAAAAATAGCCGGTGTTTCAGCGCTCGGTTTAGGGGCCAAGCCGGTACTTGATGTGCTGGCCTCGTCCGGTGAGCATGAGGCAGCAGCCACGCCTGAAATCAAGAAAGGCAAAGACGCACTGACCGCCAAAAGATGGGGCTTGGTAATTGATACCCGCAAATTACAGTCAGAGGAAGATCTTAAACCGATGATTGAGGCTTGCGATAAAATCCACAATATCCCCAAATTTGAAAATATAAATCATGAGATCAAGTGGCTCTGGGCCGAAGAATTTGAACATGAATTTCCGACCCAAGAACACGAATTTGTAGATGAAAGGCTCAGGGAGTTACCTTTTTTAACTCTTTGCAATCATTGCGAAAATGCTCCATGTGTCCGGGTTTGTCCTACAAAGGCAACCTTTAAACGCGAAGACGGAATTGTATTGATGGATTTTCATAGATGCATTGGCTGCAGATTCTGCATGGCGGCATGCCCTTATGGATCGAGAAGTTTCAACTTCAGGGATCCGCGTCCCTTTATCAAGGAACAGAATCCTGAATTTCCCACAAGGACAAAAGGTGTTGTTGAAAAATGTAATTTCTGTGCGGAAAGACTGGCGGTGGGGAAAATGCCGGCCTGTGTAGAGGCATCCAACGGTGCACTTACCTTCGGAGACCTGGATGATCCTGAATCGGAAGTCAGAGAACTGTTAAAAACCAATTATACAATTCGTCGCAAACCGGCCCTGGGTACGGGCCCATCAGTTTTCTATATTATATGAGGTGGATATGCTTGAAAAAGCGCTAACTGGAAGCAAGAAATACTATGGTTTGATAGCAACACTTTTGGCCGTCATCGGCGTTGGTTTTATCTGCTATCTATGGCAATTCAGTTTCGGTCTTGGGATTACAGGCATGAGCAGAGATGTATCGTGGGGATTTTATATCGCCCAATTTACATTTCTGGTCGGCGTTGCTGCAGGGGCTGTAATGGTTGTCCTTCCCTATTATCTGCATAATTATAAAGCGTTTGGCAGGATTACCATTCTGGGAGAATTTTTAGCGGTTGCGTCCGTTATTATGTGTATCCTGTTTATTTTTGTGGATCTGGGCCAGCCGATAAGAATCATGAATGTCCTTTTGCACCCCACACCCAATTCAGTCCTTTTTTGGGATATGATCGTGTTAAACGGGTATCTTTTGCTGAATATTATTATTGCCTGGAAAGTGCTTGAAGCGGAACGTAACAATGTTGCTCCGGCACACTGGTTAAAGATTTTATCATATATTTCGATTCCATGGGCTGTTAGTATTCATACGGTAACAGCATATCTGTACTGCGGCCTTCCTGGCAGGGGTTTCTGGCTGACTGCTATTTTGGCGCCCCGTTTTCTTTCTTCGGCCTTCGCAGCGGGCCCCGCATTGTTAATCCTGTTGTGCATGATTGTCAGAAAATTTACCAAGTTTGATCCTGGCAAGGAACAGATTCAGTCACTTGCAAAAGTTGTTGCATATGCCATCAGCGTCAATGTGTTCTTCTTTTTATGTGAGGTTTTTGTGGTATTCTACAGCAGAATACCGGAACATATGGACCATCTAAAGTACCTGTTTGTGGGATTGCACGGAAAGGGCGTTTTAGTGCCCTGGATGTGGGCTTCCATGATACTGATGGTGGTGTCGATTATTCTGCTGGTCAATCCGGTAACCCGCAAAAACGAGACCGTTCTTGTTGCAGCCTGTATTACCGTATTCATCGGCACTTGGATAGACAAAGGCCTGGGAATGATATCCGGCGGGTTTGTACCCAACCCGTTGCATCATGTAAATGAATATATCCCGACAATACCTGAAGTTCTTATTGCCATCGGGATTTGGGCCATAGGCTTTCTGGTATTGACTGTACTGTACAAGATCGCGGTAACGATCAAAGAAGAAATTGCAGGATTAGCATAAACTGTTGTTGATGTTTTTTTTTAGAGAGACCTTTGAAAAATGCTCAATTTTGTTCAATAACAAGGAAGGCGAAAATTTTAACCACAGGAATACATTGAGTATTTTGAGGATTAAAATTTGAGCCTGACGCAGGAATTGAGCAAAAGGGGGCGTTTTGCAAAGGTCTCTTAGAGGGGTTCATCCTCAGGGTGAACCCCTTTTTTCTTGACATTGCCTTGCTAACTATTATAAATGCTTTTTTAACATTGCGTAATAAGAAATTGCGTTTTTAGCGTTACATCTCCTTTTAAAATTAACTGTAAAAATTAAAAAAGCCAGGAAGGCTCAAATGGATTGAAATCCAGTAAGTATTCCTGGTTTTTTTTTGTTTACGGGTGAAAAAATGCATATATCCGAGGGAGTATTATCCGCACCGGTGCTTGTCACGGGCGCGGCTCTGGCGGTAACCGGAATATCCGTAGGGTTGAAAAAAATGGACTACGAAAAGATTCCGGAGGCGGCGGTCCTGTCAGCCGCTTTTTTTGTGGCATCTTTGATTCATGTGCCAATAGGTCCATCCAGTGTCCACCTCATCCTCAATGGCATAAACGGGCTCCTTTTGGGCTGGCTCTGTTTTCCTTCAATACTGGTCGCTTTAGCGCTTCAGGCAATCCTCTTCCAGTTTGGTGGGATCACTGTGCTTGGCGTTAATACGGTAACCATGGCCCTACCTGCTGTGATCGGTTACTATGTTTTCGGCAGACTCATAAAAGGAAAAAACAGGCTTTTGAGTTTGGCAGCCGCCTTTGCCTGTGGATTTTTCTCTGTTCTCCTTTCGGGCATTCTTGTGGCAGTAGCTTTGTTGTCCACAGGGGAATCATTTATATCAGCGGCCAAACTAATTTTATTGGCACACGTACCAGTAATGATTATTGAAGGAATCATTACGCTCTTTTGCGTGACATTTTTGAAGAAGGTAAAACCAGAACTTCTGGGAGGTGTTTATGAAAAAGGGTTATAATATCCGGTCTTCTTTTTTCATTCTTTTTTTAACCTCTATCATCCTAACAGGGAGCCATGTTCCTGCCCTTGCCCATAAGGTGATGATTTTTGCCTGGATTGAGGGAGACACTGTTTTCACTGAGAGTAAATTTAGCGGGGGGAAAAAAGCCATTAATGCACCGGTTGTAATATTTGATAAGGACGGCAAAAAACTCCTGGAGGGAAAGACCGATAATAAAGGGGAATTTTCTTTTAAAATACCCAAACTAACTGATCTAAGGATCGTCCTTAATGCCGCCATGGGCCATAAAGCAGAGTGGACGGTCCCGGAATCAGAGATTCGCGAAGCAGGCAATATTGTGGAGAAAAAAAGTGCCCGAGCTTCCGGGTCCATAGCTATCGGGTTAAGCAAAGAAGAGGTGAAGAAGATTGTTGAGGATTCCCTGGATAAGAAACTCAGACCCATTGTCAGAATGATGACCGAATCCAAGAATAAGGGGCCCTCTCTCACTGAAATAATCGGGGGCATAGGGTATATCTTCGGACTTATGGGAGTTGCACTATATTTTAAAAACAGAGAAAAAAAACATTAGTTCATTTTCGCTACCAGACACGAAGGTTCATCCTGTTAAATAAGTTCTATATTTCCCTTACTATAGATATTCTATGGTACTTTTTAACAAAAATCGACCTGGGTTTTTCAATATTTAACAGGGCAGGTGAAGATAATTTTAAATAAAATAGTTTCCCTTTGTGCCTGCCCGCCATCGGCTTCGCCTTAGGCGAGGCGGGCGGGTCTTCGTGCCTGGTTTATTGTGGCAATTTTTCCCGGCCCGTCCGCCTTACTCCGCTTGGCAGGAGGGCGGGCTTGTCCGGGTTGAGGTTTAGAAATTCAAGATGATTGAAGAACCATTTTCTACGGGCAACTCCATTATTCATGGCCTGGATCCAAGGGTTAAAATTATCGTAGTTGCACTTTTCTCTGTGATTGTTGCCATATCCAGCAGATTCTTAGCACTGCTTCCCGCACTGGCCATATCGCTATTTCTTGTGGCCATTGCCAAACTTCCAATAAAAAAAGTCTTCTACAGGTTGTTATTGGTCAATGGATTAATCCTTTTCCTCTGGTTTGTTCTTCCGTTTACATACAAAGGCCAGGGATTGTTTGCCATAGGGCCGTTTATTGCAACCAAAGAAGGGATATTGCTTGCGGGTCAAATTACGGTCAAGAGCAATGCTATTCTTTTGTCCATGATTGCTCTTTTGTCCACAACACCAATTTTTTCATTGGGCCATGCCATGGGACAACTCCATTTTCCAAATAAAATAACACACCTTTTTTTGTTTACTTTCCGCTATATCCATGTAATTTATAAGGAGTATCGCAAGCTGACAAACGCGATGAGGGTGCGTGGTTTTGTCCCTCGAACAAATATGCACACCTACAAGAGTTATGCCTACCTTGTGGGGATGCTTCTGGTCAGAAGTTATGACCGGGCGGAAAGAATCCACAAGGCCATGCGTTGCAGAGGATTTAACAAGAAGTATCATTCATTAACACAATTTTCCCTCAAAATGGAAGATATCTTCTGTCTGTCCCTGATGTCGGCTGCAATTACAGGATTGGCGGTTTTGCAATGGGTCATAACAACCTGATCATTAATTTAACAGGGTTATCATTTTCATTTTCAGCAGATAAACCCGTGCTGGATAACCTGAGTTTTCATCTCCACCGCGGGGACCGGATCGGTCTTGTGGGGCCAAACGGTAGCGGCAAGACCACACTTTTTCATATTATCCTGGGTCTATTAAAACCCTATTCGGGCACCGTTGAACTTTTCGGCAGGCAAGCAAAAAAGGAAAAAGATTTTAGGGAGGCCAGAAAAAGGATAGGACTTCTTTTTCAAGACCCTGATGACCAATTATTCAGTCCCACGGTCCTCGAAGATGTAGCCTTTGGCCCGCTAAACCTGGGAAAATCGCCGGAAGAGGCAAAGGACATTGCCTTGGAAACACTTGACAGGCTTGATCTTTCTGGGTTTGAGGACAGGATAACCTACAAACTTTCAGGGGGTGAAAAAAGGCTGGTCTCTCTGGCCACGGTCCTCGCCATGGACCCGGAGGTCCTTCTCCTTGACGAACCTACCAATGGACTGGATGAAGAAACAGAAGAGAAAATAACATATATTTTAAGAAAATTAGAGCTATCTTACATTTTTATCTCTCACAACTTTGATTTCCTATCAAAAACCACGGATAGGATATATGCCATGTCAAAGGGAAAGATTTCCTCTGATGAGGCCATGGTCCCTCACTCCCATATTCATATCCATAAATCCGGCCGGACACCTCATAAGCACAAATCGTAACCGTTCACAGGTTCAGGGTTCAACGTTCAGGGTTAAGGACGAAAAGGCATTGAAAATCCGAAGTCCTCGTAAAAAATGCTGGTTTTGCCATATAATTGCCAAATACAATGTTCCGGATTTATGGGAATGTAAAAGCGTTCGGTTTTCCCTACAACAGATTTACAAAATAATGCATAATGATGAGGATATAATCTTTGAGCCCAGAACCTCTGAACATCTGACCCCCTGAACCTTTGAACCCGTGAACGCTTTCGACAAATCTTGAATCATTATAACCGGTGACCCGGCGCAAATACGCCAAGACACCGGTGTTGTAAATTAGGTAAATTAGTTAAAACTCAACAGCCAGTTGTGTAGTCACTAAATCCCTTTCATCATCATTCTCGAATTCTCCATGGAGATATTCGAGAGACAGGGATGTATTCTCAAACAGGCCATAGCTGACTGCCGCGCCATATTGATCTTCGGGAAGAAAATCAC